>JACQWW010000089.1:3945-15088 GCA_016209025.1 Elusimicrobiota bacterium
ATTTTTGGCGGCCCATCCTTCTTCCTCCCTTTCTTTGGTCAAAGCTCCGCTTGGGCACGAATCAACGCAACGCATGCATCCTTTGCAGTATTGGTAATCAATGCCTTTAAGACGTACTGTGCCAAGACCTGGCAGAGTTGTATCTTCCCAGACGAAGCAATGGTCCGGGCAAACCAGATCGCAGATGCCGCAGTTGACACATTTCTCTTGATGGTAAGCCGGCAAAAAACCCTGGCGCGACGCGCTCATGTCGTTTAAAATCGTGTTGCCCGGATCAATGATCAAGCCTCCGATGGGCGCGGTTTCATAGCCGTAGACCGGTGTTGGCCTGACAGGTTTTACGGCAAGCTTAAAAGGATCGGCCCCGGCTTTGGCGGCCGACAAGAGCTTTAACTCCTTGGCCCCCCGGTTAAATGTCCGCTTGTTGGGCTCGACCGCGCTGGGATGCTTTTTCTGGAATTTTTCCGCCAAAATTTCAAGCACCGCGTCCCGCTCAATAAATCCGCTGACTTGGACCATGGCGCCCATAAGCGCGGTATTAACCCGGCTTTTCTCGGCCACCGCGATTCCCAGGGCGTCGAGAAGATAAATATTGCATTTTCCCTCGATGTCTTTGATAAAAGGCTTGAGATCTTCGGCGGATTTGACCGTATTGATGATCAAGGTTCCGCCCTGGCGCAAACCCGCCAAAACCGTGGGATTTTTAAGCAGGGCGTCATGAAAAACCGCGATCACATGCGGCGTTTCCACCGGACTGGCAGTTCTGATCTCCTGGTCTTTGTCGCAAATCCTGACGAATGACTTGATGGGCGTGCCCTTTTTTTCCGAACCGTATGAAGAAAAATGGGCCGCATTCAAATCCATTTTAAGCACGATAGCTTCGGCTAAAATCTGCCCGCCGACATGGGCGCCAAGGCCGCCGATTGATTCAAAACGGATTTCAAAAAAACCCAACTCATCTGTGACGGGAATTTTTATTTTAGCCATAGCTTTTACACTCCCAGGCCGACAACGCCCGGAGCTCTTCTTCGATATAAGCGCTTCTTCGCTTGATCAGGTTTTCCCAATCAACTTCCTGGCCGTCGAATTCCGGGCCGTCAACGCAGGCGAATTTTTTTTGATTGCCCAGCATTACGCGGCAGACCCCGCACATGCCGGTTCCGTCAACCATAATGGGATTCAGCTGAACCCTCGAGGGCACGCTGTTGGCCTTGGCGGCTTCGGCGGAAATTTTCATCATAAAGGTGCATCCCACGGCATAAACCCGGTCCACTTTTTCGCCTTTGGCGATCAAATCTTTAAGGACGTCGGGCGCGTGGCCTTGCCTTTGGCCGGTGACGTCAAAGGCTGAGGTTAAAACCTGGTCGCAGAATTTTTCGTATTCGGCCTGCCAGAATAAAAGGTAATCGCTTCTGGCCTCGATGACGACGATGACCCTGTTGCCGGCTTCTTTAAGGGCTTTGGCCGTCGGCAAAAGGGCGCCGATGCCGTAACAGCCGGCCATACACGCCACGGTCCCGTATTTGCTGATTTGCGAAGGATTGCCCAGGGGACCCACACAGCTGAATATCGTGGCGCCTTTTCCAAGAGCCGCCAGTTTTCTGGTTGAAGTTCCGATGTTTAAGAACACGATCGAAACCGTGCCGTCGTCCTTATCCCAGCCGGCCAAAGACAAAGGAATCCGTTCGCCCTTGGGATCAACTTTCACGATGACGAATTGACCGGCTTGGGCTTTTTGGGCGATTAAAGGGGCCCTGATCTTTAAAAAATGAACGTTGGGGACAAGTTCTTTGTGTTCAGCTATTTCGTAGTCCATTTTTTTGCCTTGCAAATCGTTTCTATGCCTTTGATTTCAGAAATCAGTTTTACGCTGCGGTAGGAAAAATTGCAGAGTTCCGGAGCGAGCCTGGCAGCTGCCGGCCCTGGGGTCAGGTCTTCATTGATCTGGATTCCCGCTTTCGCGGGAATGACGAATGAAGACCTGACCCCATTGCCTTGAAGACCTGACCCCATTGCCTTTTGGATATCTTTGGCGGATTTCCAGTCAAATCCTGGCACTTCCATTTTCGCGGCGATCTGAGAAACAATCCACCAGTCTGGCTTTGCCTCTCCCCTGGGTTCGACGATTTTGTCAAAAGCCTGGACCCGGCCTTCAAAATTGGTAAGACTGCCCTCGATTTCAAAATAACCCGCGGACGGCAGAACTACATCGGCTATTTTTGCGGCGTTATCGGTTAAAATCATGTCCTGGACGATCACGAATTCCGGCTTTACGTTTTGAGGCAGATTTTCGCCGGCCAAATAAAACAGCTTGGCCCGCAATGGGGTCAGGTCTTCGCGGGGGGAAGGGGTCAGGTTCTTCTCCAAACCGGTTTTTGAGTGGAGGATCCCGGGCATGAAATCATGGCGGTTTCAAGAACCTTGGAAGCAAACTGCCGCAGAGCGAACATGTCTTCGTTAGTGCAGCTGGCGGAATAAACCAAAGCGGTTTTTCCCTTGGACTTCTTGATGGCCTTGGCCGCGTGAGCTATGGCATCTTCCCATGGAACAACGACAAGTTTGCCGGAGCGCCTCATCATGGGCGCGGTGATTCGGCGTGAACTGTCATTCAAAAGCGTGGCGCAGAAACGTCCCAAAAGGCATCCATTTTCATTTGTTAAGGTTTCTATCACGCGGCCCTGTTTTCCGCCTGAGGCGGATCCGCCTCCGGCGGAGACCCCGGCGGTTAATTCGCAGCCGACTGAGCAAAATGGGCAGATCGTTTTGGCCTGCGTTTCGATTTTGCCGTCCCAGCGGCGCTTTCTTTCGACAAGACTGCCGGTCGGGCAGTGATCAACGCACGCGCCGCAAAATTCGCATTCCGCTTCAACGTGCGACGTGCCGGGGGCCGTGTCAACGATCGCCTGACTGCCCCTTTGCATAAATTTAATGACTCCTTTTTTGCAGGCTCGCACGCAGCGGCCGCACAAAATGCAAAGGTTGTCGTCCCGGTCGAAAAAGGGCGTGCTCCTGTCAATCGGCAGATTTTTATATGAAAAAGGCAAAGTGACGTCTTTGAGCTCCAGACGCTCAGCAACGGCCTGAATCCCGCATTGACCGTTTTTGGGGCAAAAACCGCAAGCGGTAGTAATCCCGGCTCTCCTGGTACATTCATGCGCCTGCTTGCAGTTATTGCGCTCGCTGCATATAAGGCAGACATGAGGATGCTCGGTCAAAATCATCTCAAGGATACTGCGGCGCAATTGGCGAAGCCTGTCCGTGTCCGTTTTAACTTCCATGCCTTCGGCGGCCGGGGTCGTGCATGCCGTGGGATAACCGCGCATTCCCTTGACTTCAACAATGCAAAGCCGGCATCCGCCGAATGCTTCGAGATCGGGATGATAACACAATGTCGGGATATAAATGCCGGCTTTCTCAGCGCCTCTTAAAATATTCTGGCCGGCTTCAACTTCAACGGCTTTGCCGTTGATTGAAAATTTAATCATCTGCCCGGATTTTTTTTCTTTTTTTGCCGCGGCAAGGGCTGTTTCAGTCATGGCCACTCCTGGTCAATGGGGTCAGGTCTTCATTTGTCATTTGTTACAACAAACTGTGGCCGCCATTTAGTTCCTGCCAACAAATGACAAATGAAGACCTGACCCCATTCCTGCCCCCATTGCCGGCGACTCTTTTTTCACCGCGCCCACCTTAGCCGGGCAAACTTCAAGGCATGTTCCGCATTTGGTGCATTTTTCAACGTCAATTCGATAGGGTTTTTTCGGCTCCCCGGAAATAGCCTTGGCCGGGCAATTTTTTTCGCACAAGCTGCAACCAACGCATTTTTTCGGAGCTGTCTGTCCCAAGCCGCACAGAGAGGTGTCTTTGACGGTTTGCGCCAATTCCTCCAACTTCGCGATGTCCACGGGCCGGCCCTTGCCCTCTGTTATTCTTCCCAAAATTTCGTGCATCTTGCGCGTTCCCACCCGGCAGGGCACGCATTTGCCGCATGATTCGCATTGCGTGAAATCAAGAAAATAACGGGCCACGTCAACCATGCAATTGTCTTCATCCATCACGATCATGCCGCCGGAACCCATGATGGAGCCGGCCTCGGCCAGGGATTCATAATCAATCGGCAAATCCAAATGCTCTTTGGGCAGACAGCCGCCCGAAGGCCCGCCGGTCTGAACCGCCTTAAACTCCCTGCCCTTGGGAATGCCGCCGCCGATGCCGTAAATAATCTCGGAAAGCTTGATGCCCATGGGCACTTCTACCAAGCCGGTGTTGTTGACCTTGCCCACCAAGGAAAAAATCTTAGTGCCCTTGCTTTTTTCCGTACCGATTGAAGAAAACCATTTCGCACCCTTGACGATAATCAGCGGCACATTGGCCCAGGTTTCAACGTTGTTAATGTCGGTGGGCCGTCCGGAAAAACCGCTAACCGCCGGATAAGGGGGCCGGGTTCTGGGCATGCCGCGCCTTCCCTCAAGCGAAGCGATTAAAGCCGTTTCCTCGCGCCTGCCCTCCAGCGAGGCGATGAGCGCGGTTTCCTCGCCGCAGACAAAAGCCCCGGCTCCTGTATTAATTTCAATGTCGAAATCAAAGCCGGAGCCCAGAATATTTTTGCCTAAGAAGCCATATTCCCGGCATTTCTCAATGGCCAGTTCCAAATTTTCCACCGCCAGGGGATATTCCGCCCTGACATAAATAAATCCGTATTCAGCTCCTATGGCATAAGCCCCGATGATCATGCCCTCTATCACCGAGTGAGGGTTTCCTTCCATGACCGAACGATCCATATAAGCGCCCGGGTCGCCCTCGTCCCCGTTGGCAATAATATATTTGGGGACGGCCGCAGTCTCTGACTGCAACTCCGTCCCCGAAGCTCTGCGAAGCGGGATGCCTTGCGATTTTCTGCAAAGCTCCCACTTTATGCCGGTCGCAAAGCCTGCGCCGCCCCGGCCCCGAAGCCCGGATTGCTTGACTTCCTCAACGATCGTTTCGGGCTTCATGTCTTTGAGGGCTTTGGCCAAGGCTGTGTAGCCGCCCATGGAAATATAGTCGTCAATATTTTTGGGGTCAATGAGTGAATTGGCGGCCAGAATAAATCTTGTCTGCTTTTTATAAAAGGGAACATCTTTCTCGTAAACGATCTTTTCGCCGGTGCTGGGCATGGCGTACAAAAGCCGGTCAACGATTTTCTTATTTTTGATCGTTTCTTCCACGATAACCGGCACGTCGTCCGGCGTGGTTTGCTGGTAAAAAATACCCTCCGGCTCGATAACTAAGATAGGTCCCCGCTCGCAGAATCCATGGCAGCCGGTGCGCCTGATCGTCACCTGATCCTGTAACCCGGCGCGTTTCAGCTCTTTTTCAAAAGCGCCGGCCAAATCTTCACTGCCGGAAGCGTGACAGCCCGTGCCGCTGCAAATGCTGATGCAGCGGCCATGACCGGCCTTGCGCTGGTCTACAAGCTTCTTGGAAAAGTTTTCCAAATCAGCAAACGTCTTTAACATCATTGCAAAAATTCCCTATTCTGTCATTGCGAGCCTCGGGCGAAGCAATCTCATTAAAAGTTTCCCCTTGATGAGATTGCCGCGCCCCGCCAAGGCGGGGCTCGCAATGACGGGTTTGGAGAAATTCATCGTTTTTTCTTAAAAAGCCCCTCAGTTTTCTTGGGCGTCATTAAGCCGTGATATGTTTTATCCAAAACAATGATCGGGCCCAGGGCGCAGGCCCCAAGGCAGTTGACGGTTTCCAAGGTGTATTCGTTATCAGGGGTTGTTTCGCCGGCTTTGACGCCAAGGGCTTTTTCCGCTTCGCTTAAAATTCTGCCGGCTCCCCGCACGTGGCAGGCTGTTCCCAGACAGACCGTGGCACAATGCTTACCCCTCGGCTTAAAGCTAAAGGTCTTGTAAAAAGTGGCCACGCTGTAAACCTCGGCCAAAGGCATCTCGAATGTCAGGGCGATTTGATTCAAGGCTTCCACCGGCAGATAATTGTATTCCGATTGCACTTTCTGCAAAATCGTGATTAAGGCGCGCTTGCCGAGCTTCTCATTTTCAATGATTTTTTTGGTTTTTTCCGCGACCATGCCTAGTTCCTTTTAACCTTTCCCGAAGCAAGAAGTTTATCTATGGCATTGGCCGCTGTTCTTCCGGCGCCGGCCGCCAGAATAACGGTTGCCGCGCCGGTTACCGCGTCGCCGCCCGCGTAAACCCTGTCTTTTGAGGTGGACATGGTCGCCTCGTCCACGATGACTCCGCCCCATTTTTGGATTTTCAAATCCGGGGTGGTCTTGGAAATCAGCGGATTGGGACTCGTGCCGATGGCTGATATGACCATATCAGCTTCCATAATGTATTTTTCTCCGGTCGGCACCGGCCTGGCCCTTCCGGAGGCGTCCGGCTCTCCCAATTTCATTTTTTCCACTTCCACGGCCTTGACCCAGCCCTTGTCGTCGCTGATGATTCTCGTGGGGTTGGTAAGCCAATAAAATTTAATGCCCTCCTCGATGGCGTGCTCGTATTCTTCGATTCTGGCCGTCATTTCCTTTATTGTTCTGCGATAGACAATAACAGCTTCCTCGGCGCCCAGTCTTTTGGCCGAGCGGACCGAGTCCATGGCCACGTTTCCGGAACCCACCACAATGGTCTTTTTGCCCGCTTTTACCGGCGTATCATATTCCGGGAAAAGATAAGCCTTCATCAGGTTGATGCGGGTCAAAAATTCATTGGCGGATAAAACTCCGTTTAAGTGCTCGCCTTCAATGCCCATGAAAGACGGCAGTCCCGCTCCGGTTCCCAGAAATAAGGCGTCATACTCCTGCAAAATCTCGTCAACGCTTTTTGTTCTCCCTACGATAAAATCGCAGACGATCTCAACGCCGAGCTTTTTAAGGCCTTCGACCTCGAAATCTAAAATAGCCTTGGGCAATCGAAACTCCGGGATGCCGTAACGCAGCACGCCTCCGGGCGCGTCAAGGGCTTCAAAGATCGTAACTTTATAACCTTTTCTTATTAAATCTCCGGCAACGGTAAGCCCGGCCGGTCCGGAACCGACAACAGCGACCTTGCATGGCTTGGGCGGCGCCACCTCTTCCTTTATTCTTCCATTGGCAATTTCCCAGTCAGCGATAAAACGCTCCAAATAGCCGATAGCCACCGGCTTAAACCTTCCGCCGAAATGACATTTGCCTTCGCATTGCACTTCCTGGGGACAGACCCGGCCGCAAACACCGGGGAGGCTGTTATATTTTTTGACCAGCCTCAAGGCTTCTTCGATTTTGTTTTGCGAAATAAGCTGGATGAAATCCGGGATCGGAATATTGACCGGACAACCTTTATTACATTCGGGTTCCTGACAGCGAAGACAGCGGTTGGCTTCAAAAAGTGCCCGGTTAAGGTCATAGCCGTGGTTGACCTCATTAAATACTCTGGAGCGCTCTTTAGCCTCCAACACAGGCATTTGGGTTTTATTAGCTGTTTTTAAAGACACAAAAACATCCTTTTATAAAAGATTGCAACGATAGCGCCAAAATTTATGTGGACTCGTGATCTTTTATGGTCGCGTAAAGCATTAAATCATAGATAATTTTGAGCCCGCCCCCAATAATAAAAGGAAAGGCGAAAGACCCGGCTTTCATCATCAGGCCTGCTAAAAAAGGGCTGGCTGTCTGCGCCAGGGAGCGGCTCATGTTGGTCAAAGTGGCGGCCTGTTCCCGGCCCTCGTCTTTGACGATCAGCATTAAAAAAGCCTGGCGCGTGGGCACGTCAATCTGGCTTAGCAGGTGCCTGGTAAAAAGCAAAATAACGGCGATGCCCGCGGTGGGCGCGAAAGCCAGGGCAAGGACGATAAAGTTGGAGACCAAATGGGGAAAAATTATGGTGTTGACCAAGCCGAACTCTTTGGCCAGGCGTCTGGCCAATAAAAACGATATAGAAATACACACCTGGGCCCCGAAAGAAATCCAGCCGAGCTGGGCCAGGTTTAAATGAAAACGCGTGTGGAACCAATAAATGACCACCGTCTGAATAAAAAACCCGCCAGCGAATGAATCGAGAGCGAAGAGAGCCGCGATTTTCTTGATCAAGGGCGGCGCCGAACCCTTTTTTACTTTTGGGCCTTTGCGGCTCTTTTCCAACCGGCCCTCTTGACCATTTTGACCTTCTTGACCCTCATAAACTTTTTGACCATTTCCTCTTAACGAGGCATAAACAGCGGCCTGGACAATGCCCCCCAAAAGAAACGCGATGAATAAAATGTTCGGCGAGGAGGCAGCGCCTCTGGCCAGGGTGGCGCCCACGCCCAGGGATAAAAATCCGGCCAAATTGTAATAACTCATAATGTCCGTCAGCTTGCCCCTCTCGCAGTAACGGGCCAAAGAAACCTGTTCCAGAGATAAAAAAGCCCCGGTTTCTCCGGTCCCCACCGCCAGATTTCCAACCATGGCCGCCAAAACAACCAGCCAGGGATTGTCAAAAAATAAAAACATAACGGCTGAAACACTGATCATCAAGGAAAGGGCGATCAGGACCGGTTTTGAGCCGTATCTTTCAGCCGGCCGCCGGACAACGTAGGTAATAAGGGCGCTGGCCAAAAGCGTCAGGCTGATGGCCAGGCCGATGCCGCCCCCTTTCATTCCCAGTTTTTTCAGATAAACCGGAAAAAAAACGATCATGAAACCGTAGGTGAAAGTCCTGACGGTTTTAGCGAAAAAAATCAGCCAGCCATTGGGTTGCATGTATTAAATGAAGGATAGCTTTTTGGAACGCCGGCTTATTCTTTTGATATTGGCTGATGATGTGATTAAACTCACATCCGACCCAATGGAAGGATGCGTGAGCGGTTGACTTTATTCCATTCGTATGTGAAACTAAACATCAATGCGCGTCAAACTGCCGTCAACGGATCGAATAAAATTATTTACGGCTCTCTCTGGGCACCCACAAAACGGACGGGCCTTGGCAGCCANNTGGCGCAACGGCAGATGGTCCATGCCCTTGGCCGCGGTCAATAAACTATTGCGCCTTTCCCATCTCAAAGCCGAGGCGTTATCGCCCAAAAAACTCCCTGATTGTTGGCACATCAAAAAGGCGGCAAGCAAAGGGGCCATGGTCAGATTGGAACGGCACGGAAATTTCGGCACGCCGGAAGGAAGAAGGCGGGGCGGCCTCGCTTCGGTGGCAACCCACCTGACCATGGGAACCGGTTTTAAGACTCTGAAAATAATCCGGCGGCCAAAACACTCCGAGCAATTTGCCGAATTTATGGGCATTATGACAGGGGACGGACACCTATCGGATTATCAGGCCAGCATGACGACCAACTCACAAACCGACAAACAATACGCGCTCTTTGTCGATCGGCTTATCAGCAAACTCTTTAACATTACCCCAACCGTCAAGTGGATCCAAGGCGAACATACGGTTATTGTCGTGGCATCGTCAAAGGCGCTGGTAAAATATCTTTGCGCCAATGGAATGCCCAAGGGAAATAAATTACGCAACGGGCTGCGCGTGCCCTATTGGGTATTGCGAAGGCCAAATTATCAGAAGGCTTTCCTGCGTGGATTATTCGATACTGATGGCTGCATTTATGTTGACAAACATAAAGGACGCCGTAAAATTTATAAACATCTAGGCTGGACCATCACAAGCTATGCCGAGAAACTCATTGCAGACATCATCGCCATGCTTAAAAACAACGGATTTTCGCCGACTTTCCGCCGGACACAAAAATCAGTCTATCTGCGAAAACAAAAAGAAATTCACCGGTATTTCAAGGAAATCGGCACTCATAACCAAAAACATTTGCGCCGCTATCGGGCCTTTAATGCCAAAATATAGGATGGAGGGGTACCGAAGTGGTTGTAACGGGCCCGTCTCGAAAACGGGTTGGGGGTTAATCCCCCCACGCGGGTTCGAATCCCGCCCCCTCCGCCAACTAAAATGGCTCATGACAAATTTTTGTGAAAAAAAGAAGAGCCGTCATTCCGGCTTTCGCCGGAATGACGGAGCCAGGGGGTAGCCATATCGTTCACAATTTTTTGCCAAGAGCCACTAAAATTAACCATTAAATGGTTGAAAATTGACCATTGTACGGTTTGTGCGCGGCCTCGTGCTTTACACCGGCAATGAGACCATCCCGTTCGGACGCAATCTTCACGCCGTTCCGATCAGCGCCCTATGGCTTCTCGGCGCCAACCCCGCGCCAAAGGCACGGAACCTAAGCACAACCGGTGAGCGATGAAGCGCGGGTCCGTGGCTCCGGAGGAAGAGCGAAGCGACGAGGGAGAAGGAATCCTCTGCTCCAAGTGCAATATCGGTAAAAGCGATTTAGAATAAAACAGAACTCCCCAAAACAATTGAAAGTTGGGCCTTGAAATTAGTTATCATTAACGATAACCTTATTATTGGCAAGCAATGATTGTTTATCCCAAGCCCGAAGACATCCTTTTTTATGAGGGGCACCACTTCACGGCAGAATGGTACTACGATCAGGAAGGCAGAATGCCAGTTTATGAATACTATAACCGAATGGCTGAAATAGACCAAGATCGCTTGGATGATATGGTTAAGTACTTCTGCGATTGTCCGCGTGGAATCATGCTGCCAAAATCAATGTATCGGATTGAGGATAAGGAGAATAAAATCTACGCATTCAAGCCTCGAAGTGAACGCTTTTTTAATTTTACAACAGAAGGAGCTCGGATCATAATTACCAACGCTTACCACAAACACTCAAACGAAATGACCAAGATTGACAAGGAACAACTTAAAATTGCCACGCTGTATCGACAAGATTATTTAAGACGAATTCAGGAGGCAACTTATTATGTCAACTAAACCTCGGATCAAAAGTCTTCTCGAAAGAAAACTTGAAATCTCCGAATACCGCAAGCGGCATGAAGAAAGTTATGAAGAGTTCAAGCTGGAGGTTCAGATTTTGCACGCCCTCGAAAGGAAGGGCTGGTCATATGCGGACTTGGCCCAGGCCACCCATAGCCACAAAAGCAACATATCACGTGATTTGAAAGCAGGAGGGATTTTTTCCGCCAGCTTTTCTCGAATCAGCAAAATCGCAGAAGTCTTGGGGATGAAATTGATCGCCTTATTGGCACCCAAAGAACAGGCACGTTTTTTCTTGCCGCAGATTGAGGTGT
>JACQWW010000089.1:15184-16337 GCA_016209025.1 Elusimicrobiota bacterium
CAGGGCAATTTATTTCGCAAACCTTTTGGGCAACACATACGCCATAGGAGGTTAAATGAAAGACATGAAAGTTACAATCATGCTTGCCGATTTCGCTCAAGCATTGAACGGCAAGCTTTATATCATGGGCGGCGGATGGTCTATAACCGGACCCATGCCGAGTCCTTCTGCTATTGCCATTAAGATCGAGGTCCCGTGGACGGAAACAAATCAAAAACATAACTTAAAAATCGAACTGCTGGATGGCGATTATCATCCCGTTTTAATCCCAATGCCAGCCGGCAATTCCCCTTTGGTAATAAGCGGCGAATTCGAAGTTGGCCGCCCGGCGGGATTAAAAGTCGGCACGTCCATTGATGCGCCGTTTGCATTTAACATCGGACCCTTGTCTCTGGAACCAGGCAAAGGCTACGTTTGGAAATTAAGCATTGATGACAAAACCAATGAAAACTGGCAGGTGTCATTTTCCACAAGACCTTCGCATCAAAGTCCCGCCAAAACATAATGGAGGATTTGCTGTTATGAAAATTGGAATCATTGTCGAAACCAAAGAATTTGAAAAAGCATGGAATGCTTTGGTATTTTTAATGGGCGAAGCCGTCGAATGCGAGGGGCTCGTGCATGAGAAGTTCAACGTAGATGAACAGCTAAAGAATTTCGTCTCTATCGGAGGGGAAATCCTGGCATGCGGAACCTGCTTGAAAAGCCGTCAAAAAGCCGGCACGGAAGCCTGCCCTTTGTCAACCATGATTGATTGCCTGAAAATGGTTGAATGGGCGGACAAAGTGGTGACTTTTTAATATGGGATAATTCCCACAATCCGGCCATGTCATTCATTGCCGATCTTCATATTCATTCGAGGAGAACAGGGGTCAGGTCCCCTCCGTCTAAAATTCTACGATCGGTTTGAGGTGTTAACGCCTTCATCTTTTCTAAAAACCTTGTCCCCAAAGCTCGTCAAGGAAATCGCGAACGGGCAAAACCTCAATATCACCGATCTTTCGCCTGGACGCATCCATAGAGACCACTATTTTTCTTTTTAGTTTGAGATCTTGCGCAAGCGCCCTGAGTCCGGCAAGATGTTTGTCCGAAACAAACTCCGTTGCCTTTACCTCGATGGCGGCCTCGTCGCCGATCAAAAAATCAACCTCGT
>JACQWW010000089.1:16356-17614 GCA_016209025.1 Elusimicrobiota bacterium
GGAGCGGGAACGCCAGAAATAAACAGGCCGCATATCGCGGCTATAACTCAGACAAGCCTTGATCTCGGTAAAAACAAAGTGTTCCAGCGCCTTGCCGAACAGCTCCGTGCGCGGCTTAATGTTTTTTCTGCCTGCCAAAAAGCCGGAAACTCCGACATCAAAAAAATAAAATTTCGCGGTGGCAATCGCTTTTCTTTTTTTGGTTTTCGTGTAGGGCTCAAGAAGATGCCCGATGAGCATGTCCTGCAAAATGGCGTAATATTCGGCAACGGTTTTGACCGGAACGGCCGCGTCGCTCGCGACATTGGCGAAATTTACCAGCTCGGCATTGGTCAAGGCGGCCACCTGAAGAAACCGTGAAAAATTTTCTATTTTTCTGACCGCCCCCTCCGCCTGGACCTCCTCCTTGAGATAATTCCCGACGTATGCCGCCAATTCCTCCTCCGGTTCCCCGGAATTGTAAATTGACGGGATCGTGCCATGGTTTAAAATTCGTTCAAGGCTGTAATCCGGAATTTCCCTGGAAACAAGCGGAAACAAATGCCGGGTCCGGGCCCTGCCGCCCAAAAGGTTTGCAGCGCCTTTTTTTAGCTTTCTGGGGCTGCTGCCGGTAAGGATAAAACGGCACCCCTTTTCTTCGATAAGGTAATGCACTTCATCGAGCAGGGCAGGCAGTTTTTGTATCTCATCTATGATAACCGGACGGCATTGTTTGGGTTCCAGGGCCGACAGTTCCTCGCGTATTACTTGCGGCCTCTGGCTGATCTTCAAAAATACATCGGCCAAAAGAAGATTGTAAAAAGGAACTCCGGGGAAAGCCCTCTTAAGCAGATAGGTTTTACCGGTTTGTCTCGGTCCGAAAAGAAACAAACTTTTTGCTTGTGCTTCATCTTTAATATTAAGCAGTCTTATGTATTCCATCTGTTTAAAGGATACCACGTTTAATAATTATACGCAACTATATTGCCGATTATCATGATAAACAGAAACGCCGCACTTGAGCCAAACATTGCGCTTCCGGTCTTGTCTTTAATTTATATACCTGTTAAAATTACTCATGAGTATTTTTTATATGTATATAAATCACTAACATGGAAAAGGGCCGTTATCTGAGTTCTTTTATCCAAAGCGATCTCAAGGAAAAAATGGTTTTCCTAAGCGGGCCGAGACAAGTGGGCAAGACCACGCTCGCCCTGGGACTGCTGGGAGGTAACGAAACCCATCGCGGCTATTTCAACTGGGACTATTACGAGGATCA
>JACQWW010000090.1 GCA_016209025.1 Elusimicrobiota bacterium
GAGGAAATTCTTACAGGTAAGCTGGATGAGGGAAAACTTCACGTCCAGTTTGATGAAGGGGGATCTGAAAACATGTCTCCTTCATTGAAATTGAAAACGAAATAGGAGGAGAAAATGCGTCAGAACTCTACTCGACAAGTCGGAATTGCAATTATCGGACTTCTCTGCTTTAGCGTCGGGAAAGCGCCATCGGAGCCTTTTGAGGAACTGGCTCAAAAAGGCCGGCAAATTTTTGCCGTTCCTCAGCAGACCCGGCGAATTTTGGCTGTTCCCCAAGGCATGGGAGCCGCTCTTCAATCAGGAGGGGTTGGAGGCTTGGCCGACAAATCAAAGCCTGAGCAAGATCTCGTCCTGATTCGAGCATTTGGTGAATTCATGGGAAGCGGCGTCTTTGTCGCCGACGATTTGATCCTGACAGCCGGCAATATCGTGCAGCCGATCAACATGAGGTATCCGCAGGCGTGCGATATCGAAATTGATTTGCCACGGTTTCCGGGCCTAAAGTGCAGCGTGCGCCAGATAGCCATTCATCATGAGTGGAGTGAAAAGTGGAAATTATCAAAGAATATCGCGTTGATCGAAGTGGAACCATTGAAAGGGCAGGGAATACCCGTTGCCGTTGATTTCTTTAAAAAAGAGCCGGGAGCAGCCAGCGTAAAGGTATACGGATTTCCACTCTTAAGAGAAGTGAAATGGCCGGCGAGCTTGGCCGTGTTCCAGATCGGAGAGTTGTTGTATACCAAAACTCACAATGCGGTCGAGACCGGAGTCGGCGGCGGGCCGTTTATCGCGCGTTCAGGCCAAGCAATGAAAATTATAGGCATTGCTACGTCGAATAATACGGTGCCTCAGGAGTACAAGTTCATCGGCGCCCCGATTTCAGAAACTGCTCTTAGCGAGCTCGAACAAAAGTTGCAAAAGAAAGCTCTTCGAGCGCAGGAGATTTCCTATTGAGGGGTAAAACGAGTCAAGTCCCAAATTTGGAATAAATGCGTTTAATCAAACGCTAACGACAAGAAACAAAAAGGAGAAACAAACCAAATGAAAAAACTCGTCATCGTAATACTCGCCGCTGCACTGCCAGTTTTTGCGCATGCTTCTGCGGCCGACATAAATCAGGTGTTCGGGGTCAACGGGGTCACATCTTGACATTTGACAATTTCGATATTTTTAAAGCCAGCTCTTTGTTTTAGGTCGCTATTCCTGTTTTTTCGGCATTGGTAATACCGCGTTTGGAGGGCGCCTTGAGAAAATCAAGTAATGGTTTGAGTTCCGGCCCAGGAGCGGTCTTTTCAAAAAAATTCAGCGCCTCGGCCAGTGTTTGCCCGGAGCGAAACAGCAGATCAAAGGCTTTTTTGATATTGACTACCTGATCTTTATTGAAGCCGTTGCGGCGCAGGCCGATGATGTTGATGCCGACGATGCGGCCGCGGTTGCCCTCGATCATGGAAAAAGGCGGCGCGTCGCGCTCAACGCCGGTGGCGCCGCCGACCATAGTCAGTCGCCCGATACGCACGAATTGATGTGCCGCTGAAAGCCCGCCAAACATGACATTATCTTCAACTGTAACGTGGCCGGCCAATGCGGCGCAGTTGATTAACACGACGTTGTTGCCGACCACACAATCATGGGCGACATGGGAATAAGCCATAAAGAAACAGCTGTTGCCGATGCGGGTTATGCCTTCGCCGCCATCAGCCATGGTGCCGCGGTTTAAGGTGACGCATTCCCGCACGATACACTTGTCACCCAGAATCAACCGGGTAGGCTCGCTTTTGTATTTGACGTCCTGGGGCGGGGTGCCGATGAAAGCGTGCGGGCTGATGAGGCAATCTTTGCCTATGGAGGCAAATTCAATAAAGGCATGGGCGCCTACCGACGTGCCTTGGGCGACCACGACGTTTTCTCCGATGACGGCATAAGGTCCGATCTTAACGTCCTTGTCAAGCTGGGCGGTAGGATGAATGATGGCTGTTGGGTGAATCATGGAATTATTATTTTGTCATTCCCGCGAAAGCGGGAATCCAGGCCTTTTTCCTGGACCCCGACTTTCGTCGGGGTGATATAAAACGCATGTCCGGTAGGGCATGCGTTTTATTCATTTATCAACATCGTCCCTTGCCTGCGGGCATGGTCCTCGCAATGACAAAAACATCGGTATTAAAATTATTTATCTACAAGGGCGAAGGAAAATTCCGTTTCACAGGCCATGATTTCGCCGTTGATATAAGCTTCGCCCTTGGCTTTGCCGGCGCGCGATCCGGTCCGCAGCATCTCAACACGAAGCTCGAGATAACAGCCGGGGGTCACGGGAGCGCGGAATTTGGCTTCACTGATTCCCATAAAAAAGGCCAGTTTTCCGGCCATTTGTGGCGAGCCGAGCATCATGGCGCAGGCGGTCTGGGCCAGGGCCTCGACAATCAAGACCCCGGGCATGACCGGCCGTTCCGGGAAATGGCCTTCAAAAAACGTTTCATTGACGGTGACGTATTTGTAGCCATAGGCCTTTTTGTTTTCTTCGATAATTTTAACCCGGTCCACCAGCAAAAACGGCCAGCGGTGCGGGATGGCCTGGCGGATGGCCAGGGTATCAAGCTCTCTAACAGGCGTTAATATAGCGGTTGTTTCGGACATAAGATACCTCCTTGCGAGAATATTGAATATTGAATGTAGAATATTGGGAAAAAATTTTCCTGTTCCCTCGCAATATTCAACATTCTATATTCAATATTCATCGTTTTATGGTCAGATATTTTTTCAGTTCTTTGGCTAAAAGTAAATTAGCGGTGTGGTTCGGCGCAAAAACAGCGCAATGGAAATGATAATCGCCGCAGGCGATCAGGCTCAAATCACCCAGGAAATCCAAAATTTTATGGCGCACGAATTCGTCTTTGTAGCGGAGCGGCTCGTGGCAATACACCTTTTGTTTGCCGACCACAATGGCATTGTCCAGGCTTCCGCCTTTGGCCAAACCGGCTTTTCTTAACCGCTCCACATCGGATTCAAGGCAGAAAGTTCTTGCCCGGCTGATGTCCGCCGCATACGATCCGTTGAAATTAAACTCCAACTCCTGAGTGCCGATTACCGTATCCGGAAAGGAAATGCTGACGCTGACTGAAAAACCTTTTTTCGGCAGAACTTTGTAGCTAGAAAGCCCGGTTTGAAAGACAAAAGGCTCGGCCTTGGCATATTCCCAAATTGTCCGAAAGTTTTTTTCTTGTTTGACGATTCCCGCCTTTTCTATTGCTTGAACAAAAGGCCAGGCTGAGCCGTCCATAACCGGCGTTTCGTCATTGTCAATTTCAATTAAGACATTATCAACGCCCAGGCCGCGCAAAGCGCTTAAAAGATGCTCTACGGTCCGGATTTTTGTCCCGTTTTTCCCTAAAGTCGTGCTGCGCTGGGTCTCAATGATATTATCCAGACTAGCGGGGATGTCAACGCCGGCTGAACGGAAAACAATGCCGCTGGCCGGCGGCGCGGGAATAAGTTTTAAAGATGATTTGAATCCAGTATGAATTCCCGTGCCCGATATCTCGATTGTTTCTTTAAGCGTGGTCTGCAGGCGCATTAATGTTTTCCGGCCGGTTCTTTCAAATTGGCGGTTTTAAGCAATTTTTTGACAGCCTCATTAATTTCAGGCAGTTTGTAATACAGCGCCAATAACCTCATCACCTGCCGGTGATTTCTGGCCGGCGTTCCCCAAAGAACATCTTTTTCTTTTACGTCGCCGATTACGCCTGCTCCCCCGCCGACGATTGTCCCGGCGGCGATCTCGATATGATCGCCGACGCCGGCCTGACCGCCTAAAATCACGCCATCTCCTAACACCGATGATCCGGCGATGCCGGACTGGGCTACGATCAGGCAGTTTTTGCCGATCTGAACATTGTGGGCGATCTGAACCAAATTGTCAATTTTTGTGCCGCTGCCGATGCGGGTCGCTCCCATAGTGGCCCGGTCAATTGTCACATTGGCTCCAATTTCCACGTCATCGCCGATTTCTACCGTTCCGATCTGGGGAATTTTGACATGTTTGCCGTTTGCCGGATAATAGCCGTAACCGTCCGCGCCGATGACTACCCCGGGATGAATAATGACGTGGCTGCCGATTTTACAGCGCTCTCTAATGACTACCTGCGGATAAATGACGGTATCAGCGCCAATAATGACGCCCCGGCCAAGGAAACATTGGGGATAAATAACGGCTCCGTCTCCGATCACGACGCGGTCTTCAATGACCGTCATGGCCCCGATTGACACGTTTTTGCCGAGCCGGACGGTTCGCGACACGACAGCCTTCGGGTCAATTCCCCAAGGCTGCTCGGAAAGTTCGCGATCCCAAAGGCCCAACAGCTTGGCCCAAGCTTCTTGGATATGGGGAACGATTATTTTGTTGCCCTTGAATGACGCGGCAAGATGCGCTAATTTTTCAGCAGTCAGCAAGCATCCGGCTTTTGTCCCTGCTGCTTGTTCCGCGTATTTTTCATTGGAAAACAGGGTGATGTTTTGGGTCCCGGCGTCCTGAAGACTGGCCGGAGCCTCTACGGTGAAATTCGGGTCGCCTTCGAATTTAGCCGGTCCGATAGCCGCGATTATTTGAGAAATTTTAAAAGCCATGCTTCACTCCCTTTCTATCATGGCGGTTTTAAGACGGCGCATTAATTCTTCGGTGATATCTAGTCTGGATGCTCCCCAGAGAATAGCATTTTTGTCAACAACCATGTCCACGTTTTTTTCTTCGGCGAGTTCTTTGACAGCCACGTATATTTTGGCTAAAAGCGTTTTGGTTTTTGCTTCTTCAAGGCTTTCCAAATTTTTTTCCGCGTCGCGCTCCAGGCGTTTCAATTCTTCTTTCTTGGTTTTAAGCAGGGCTTCTTTTTGTTCGATCTGTGGATTGGAGACTGCCGGCAAAACAGCAGTGGGAGCGGGAGCCGGCGCAGCGTTTAAACCAGGCAGTGCCTGGGACGTTGCTGCCCCCGTCAGAGTATCAGTGCTTGCCCCGGTTTGGTTTTGCGCAAACAAAGAAGCAGGCGGACCGCTTTGGTCCGTTGCGGCGGTCTGCGGCTGGACCGCTTGGCTTTTTAATAAGGCTATTTCTTCCACCAAGCTGAAAATCTCGGCTCTTTTTGCGGCGATTTCATTTTCTTTGATCAAAATAAGCTTTTCCATTTCCTCGCGGGCCTTCTTTGTGCCCGGGTAAGCCTGAAAAATGCGCTCCAGATCAATGGTGGCGATTACCGCGCCCCTTTTTGGAGCAATTTGCGCCTTGGAAACGGAAACACCCCAAAGAAACGGGGGAAATAAAAATAAGGGAACAAGGGAATAAGGGAAGCTACCAATTGTAAAGTTGAACTGGTTGATGGCTTCGCCGGGGCGGTGGTGCAATCCCCAGCCCCAATCAAGCCTTATGGGGAAGGCCGGCGTTTTAAATCTTATCCCGAAACCGATGCCGGCTTTAAGATTATTCAGGGACCGCCCAAAATTAAGATTGACGTCTTTGGTGCCCCGCCATGCTCCGCCGGCATCAGCGAACAGCGCGAATTGAATAATGGTGAAACGGCCCTCCATCAAAAGAGGAATTTTGTACTCGATATTGGCCACGCCGAAGACCTTGCCTCCTTGAATCGGGCCTATTTCCCCGGTGTAAGCATAGCCGCGGACGGTTTCCGCCCCGCCGACGTAAAACCGGTCCGAGATGGGGACCGGGTTGCTGGACCTGTATTCCCTGACAAGGCCCCATCTCAAGGCGTTTGAAAGCACTAGGGTGTGCTTGCCCAGGGTCAAGGTCGGAATATGAAGCGAATGAGTGAAGGTCGGCTTGAAAAAATGAACGTTGCCGCCCACTGGCCCGCCCACAAATTCCGCGGAAAAGGTGTTTTCCGTCCCCCTTTTCGGATCCCATTTGAAATCGCGCGTATCATAGGTGACCCTGGTGTTCAAGGCCGAGCGGCGCAGGGTGGTTTCAGGAATTTGGTCTTGATAAATGTCTAAAACATCGTAAATTTCATCCTGGCTCAGGCTATAACCAAAGCCCAATATCCAGGTGTCTTCAACGAACCGCGGGGCGAAAAAAGCGCTGCCTCCTTTTGAGCGTTTTTTAAATCCGGTGGTGTCCGAGGCGTACTGCATTGACCGCGTCGTATTAAAGAGTGAGAGGGAGGTGGACATTCTGCGCTTTAATGTCCAAGGAGTGGTCCAAGTGAGATCATAGCTTTGCCTTCTTTTGCCAAATCCAGGCTCACCCCGGGCGGCTCCTCTGACCAGTGTTTTTCCAAATCAATCGAGGCAAAAAGGCGCCCCCGGTCCCGGTAAGCGTTTAAGATGTTCATCTGGGCTTCGGCCAGCTCGGATTCCTTAAGCACCCGGCCGGTCGTCAGATTGGCCAGTTTTCGCAATTCCGTTTCGCTGATTGTTTCCTGTCCGCCAAAAACATAGCCCAGCAGATAATGGCGCTTGCCTTCCTTGCCCTCGACTTTAAGGGCCACGGGAATTTCCGATGGTTTGAATTTTCGTTTTGTTTTGAGGATTTCGTCGGCGGCCGCAGTGCGCGTGGAGACTTCGAACGTGAAATCAAGCCAGCCGTTTTCTTTATAAAGCTCATTGAGTTTTTCCAGGCCTTTTTTAAGTTTTTTTGAATCCAAAGTTTTGCCTTCGCGGGACTTGATTATCCTTTTGATTTTTTTAAGGGGATAGCTTGTAAATCCGGCCAGCTCGATCAAAGCCAGGCGGGCCCGGCGGCCTTCCTGGATCACGAATTCAAGCTCGATCTTATTGAGCTTATCGTCGAGCTTGCGCTTGACCTCGATTTGGGTTCCGAAAACGGATTTTTCTTCGTATTTTTCATAAATTTTTGCCAAGGATTCGGCCAGTTTAGCTTCGTCAAGATAAGCCCCCTCGTCAATTTCTACGCGCCACTCGCCGGCCCTGTGTTCAGGGAAGCCCTCGGTCTTTTTATCCTCTTTTTCCTGATCGCGCGCTTCAGCCGGCGCGAGAATATCCTTGATCGTTCCCTTGGAGACCATTTTGGCCCCGAAAATTTTCACTTTTTTAACCTTCGGTTTTTCTTCGAGCCGGAAGGTGACGGACAGATATGTTTTGCCTGACACCTCAATCGTGGAAATAGAAACATCGGCCGAAGAAAACGGCCCTAAAGCCGCGAGCCTTTTCAGATCGCTTTTGGCTTGGATGGCGTCAAAAAGCTCGCCCTTCCTTGTTTTAATCTGCGATCTAATCAGCGATTCCTTGGCATTCTTTTGACCGGTAAGGCGGACTTCCTGGATGATCAGGCTTTCAAAATCAACCGCCCGGCTCTGATCGGGGCTGGCGATCGTTTCCGTAGAAATATCGGCGGCCGCAGCGGTTGTTGCCGGCGCCAATGAGCCGCCGAAGCCGGGTAAGGCGTCGGCATAGTTTGTGGCCGGCGCTTCCAAACACCAAAGCAATGACGGCAGGAAAAAACTGAAAAAATAAAGCAAGAAAAACTTATTTAACTTTGGCAGGGAATTTTTCTAGCGAAAAAATCAGTTTTTTTCCGGACTCCTCGGCGTCAATGTATATGGTCGAGGATTTCGGAAATTTTTTGGTCAGTATTTCTTCGGCAAGCGGATCTTCCAATAGTTTTTGAATGGTGCGCTGCAGGGGCCTGGCCCCGTAATTGGGGTCAAAGCCATGCTCGACAAGCGAAGTCTTGGCCTGGTCGGTAAGCTCAATGCCGACATTTTGCTCCTGCTCCTTGAGCCTTTTTTGGACCTTGGCCAGCATCAAATCAAGAATCTGGCGCATATGATCGGTGTTAAGCGGATGGAAAACCACGGTTTCATCGAGCCGGTTTAAGAATTCAGGATTGAAGACTCTTTTGAGCTCTTCCGTCACGACTTCCTTCATTTTATCGTAATCGTGCCTGGCGGCCTGGATATCGTCGGTGGTAAATCCGATGGCCTTGCCCTTTGAAATCAGCCTGCCTCCGACATTGGAGGTCATGATGATGACCGTATTTTTGAAACTTACCTTGTGGCCCAAACTGTCGGTCAAAGAACCTTCGTCAAGAATTTGCAAAAGGATATTGAAGACATCCGGATGCGCTTTTTCGATTTCATCAAGCAAAACCACGGAATAGGGTTTGCGGCGCACCGCTTCGCTCAATTGTCCGCCTTCTTCGTAACCGACGTAACCGGGCGGCGCTCCGATCAGGCGCGACACATTGAATTTTTCCATGTATTCCGACATGTCAAGCCGGACGATATGCTCTTCGTCGCTGAAAAGGTATTCGGCCAGGGCGCGGGCCAGCTCCGTCTTGCCCACGCCGGTCGGCCCTAAAAAGATGAAAGTGCCGATCGGTTTTTTCGGATCCTTAAGGCCGGTGCGGCTGCGCCTGATGGCCTGGGAAACGACCTTGATCGCCTCATCCTGGCCGATGACGCGCTTATGAATCTCCTGCTCCATGTGGACAAGCCGTTCCTGTTCGGATTCCGTCAGCCTGGTCACAGGAATGCCGGTCCATTTGGATACCACATTGGCGATGTCTTCGGCGTTAATGACGGCTGTTTCCGCTTCCCGGGTTGCTTTCCATTTTTTCTTCATTTCTTCGATGGTTTTGCGCATTTCCCGCTCTTTATCCCTGAGCTTGGCCGCTTTTTCATAATCCTGCTGGGAAATAGCCTGATTTTTGGCTTCAGTGACGCCGGCAAGCTCGCCTTCTTTTTCTTTAATGGGCATGGGAAGCTGAGATGTGGAAAGCCTGGCGCGCGATCCTGCTTCATCAATCACGTCAATGGCTTTGTCGGGAAGGAAACGGTCGGTAATATAGCGTTCCGAAAGAATGACCGACTGGCGGACCGCCTCGTCATCATACTTCACCCGGTGATGCTGTTCATAGCGGTCCTTGATGCCCATTAAAATTTTTATGGTCTCGTCAACTGTCGGCGGGTCAACCATGATCGGCTGGAAACGGCGCTCTAAAGCGGGATCGTGTTCGATGTGTTTTCTGAATTCATCAAGGGTGGTGGCCCCGATGCATTGAAGCTCGCCGCGCGCCAGGGAGGGTTTTAGGATATTAGCCGCGTCAATCGCCCCTTCCGCGGCGCCGGCCCCGATCATGGTATGGAGCTCGTCAACAAAAAGAATGATGGTGTTTTTGGCCCGCCTGATTTCATCAACGATGTTTTTGAGCCTTTGCTCGAACTCGCCGCGGTATTTTGTTCCGGCCACCACCGCGGCCAAGTCCATAGTGACGACGCGTTTTCCCTGGAGGATTTCCGGCACGTCGTTGGAGGTTATTTTTTGCGCCAGGCCCTCGACGATGGCGGTTTTCCCCACTCCGGGCTCGCCGATCAAAACCGGGTTGTTTTTTGTCCGGCGCGAAAGTATCTGGCAGACGCGCTCGATTTCGTTTATCCGGCCGATAACCGGATCAAGCTTCTGTTCCCTGGCCATCTGGGTTAAATCCCGGCCGAATTCATCCAAAGTCGGGGTTTTCGAGCGGCCTTTTTGCGCCGGGGCCCCGTGCGCCGGGGCAGCCGCCTGCTGTTCTTTTCCTTCAATGCCCCCCAGCAGATTTAAAACCTCTTCGCGCACGACCTCAAGGCGGACCCCGAGATTTTCAAGCACGCGCGCGGCCACGCCCTCTTCTTCGCGGATGAGGCCCAAAAGAATATGTTCCGTGCCGATATAGGTATGGCCCATTTTCTGGGCTTCTTCAACCGCCAGCTCAAGAACCTTTTTTGCCCTGGGCGTGAAAGGGATCTCGCCCAACTGCATGATATTGTCGCCGGCGCCCACGATCTTTTCGATTTCCGCCCGGACGCGCTTAATGTCAACGCCAAGGTTGGACAGGACCTGGGCCGCCACGCCTTCGTTAAGGGTGACCAAGCCCAAAAGTATATGCTCGGTCCCGACATAATCGTGGTTCAAGCGCTTGGCTTCTTCCTGAGCGATTAAAATCGCCCTTTGCGCTCTTTCCGAAAACCGGTTATAAAACATAGCCATTATGTTCAGCTCTCAACCTGTTGATTATGACAGAAATTTGAAATAAAAGGCAAATGACCTTCGGCAGACAGAACTTCCCCGAAAGGGTAAGTTCTGAAGTCTGAAGCGCGAAGTCTGAAGTCTGAAAAGGGAATAACCTGTTTTTTTCATACTTCAAGCTTCAGACTTAAGACTTCAGAAATTCCTTCGGGGAATTTCTGTTCGGCAGACTCCGTGGCTTTTGTCTTATAAAAGAGCCCCCTTGAACTTTTAGCGATTTCGTGTTAAATAATTAATAATGAGGATGAGGAGGTTTTCCATGAAAAGCGTGTCCAGCCAAGGCACTCAAGAACAAGAGGTGAAAGTCCACTAATGGCAAAACTGGAAAGCCATATAGCATCCATGACGGGTAACCCCCGAAGCTCATGGAAAAGCCCGCTTCAGGCGGGTAAGCG
>JACQWW010000091.1 GCA_016209025.1 Elusimicrobiota bacterium
ACTTAAGACTTCAGAAATTCCTTCGGGGAATTTCTGGCGCGTATGAGCCGAATGGTTTGGGATTTGAAATAATAAGGGCGGCCATGACTGCTTATTGCGTTGAGTTGGTTCATGTCGGCACAGAACTTTTGACCTTCAAGGTCAACTCGCACACTATTGCCCTGGCCCAGCTTCTTGCCCCGCTCGGGCTGAGGGTTGCGAGGGCTTGTCTTGCGGCGGATAAAATCGAAGAAATCGCCGGGGCCGTCAGGCTGGCCCTTTCCCGGTCCGATTTGATTATCGTGACCGGCGGGCTTGGCCCGACCTTCGACGACGTGAGCCGCGAGGCCGCGGGTTTGGCGGTGGGCCGCGCCATGGAATCAAAACCGGAGATTGCCGGGAAAATCGCGGCCAAGTTCCACAAGGCGTGCCTTAAGATGCCTATAAGCAACGCGCGCCAAGCCATGATTTTAAAAGGCGCCGTTGTCCTTGACAATAATGTCGGCACAGCGCCCGGCCAATTTCTCGATCTCGGCAGAAAGGCCCTTCTTCTCCTGCCGGGCCCGCCCAGCGAGATGAAAGACACGCTCCGAAAAGCTCTCCCGTTAATCCGTAAGAAATTTTCCGCTGAAAAATTATTAATGCGGTCGTTTCGGATTGCCGGCCATCCCGAGTCTCAGGTTGAGGAAATGGCCGAACCTATTTTAAGGGTCTTTTCCGATCGTGAAGTTGAAAAAACCATCCTGGCCGCTCCCTATCTCATTGACCTGGTTTTCCAGGCGCGGGGCAGGCAGGCGCGCCGGGTATTGCCCGCCATCAGCCGGATGATCAAGAAAGTTTTTGGAAACGACCTCTTGGGCGACGCCTCGGAAACTCTGGAGAATAAAACGGGCCGGCTTCTCAAAAAATCAAATTTGACTTTGGCCTTGGCCGAGTCCTGCACCGGCGGCATGATCGCGGACAGGATAACGGACGTGCCGGGAAGCTCGGCTTATTTCGTCGAGGGCATCGTCGCCTATTCCAATGAGGCGAAGAAGCGTTCGCTCGGCGTTTCGCAAAAAACACTTCAAAAATTCGGGGCTGTCAGCCCTGAAACGGCGGCCCGGATGGCCGAGGGCGTTTTGCGCAAATCAGGCGCCGACTATGCCGTTTCCACGACCGGCATCTGCGGCCCGGGGGGCGCTGTCAAGGGGAAACCGGCCGGCTTGGGTTATTTCGGTTTGGCCCGGAAAAACGCCAAAGCGGCGATCTTTAAGAAAAATTTTTCCGGCGGCCGCCTTACAATCAAGGAAAAAATGACCTGCTTTGCGTTGGATATTCTTCGGCGCGATCTGTCCGGCCGCGCTAATGACCCTAGATAAACAACAGGACCTTGAGGATTTCATTCGGTAAAAGGCCGATCAAATAGAGGCTGAAAAGGCCGCAGACTAGACCCAGGGAAGAAACAAGAAGGCTGACAAAGACCCGCGGGACCGTTGTTTTGGCTGTTTTTTTAATGCCGGCAATGGTGAAGATGAAACCGGCCAGGGAAAAAACAAGCTCGGACATCTTGTAAAACTGAGCCGACTTAAAATAGCAGGCGCCTGCCAGGAACACGGAAAGGATCAGATACCAAATATGCGAAGCCAAAAGGACAAACATGGTCTGGCTGAGGCTGATTTTGAATTTTCCTTCAATAAAACGCAAAAGCAGGCACAGGCAGGCGCCGATGGCCAAGGTCATGACGCCGCCGGCCAAGCCCATGGCCAGCCAGAACCAGAAAGAATGACCGCCTGCATCCGCGGATACGCTGTCCGACGGAAAACCCGGCGGCTTAAAAGTGTAAAAAAGGCCGGCGGCAATAATCGAGGCGCTGTAAATGCCGAGGCAAAAGGCCCATAAATTTTGGCCTTGCTCGATTCTTTTGAAAAAGTCCGAAGGCGAAACAACAATCTCTTTGAGCATGGAAAAAACCAGGTCCCAAACCGGCATATCCGTATGTTACGTTTTTTTAGGTTCTTTGACGTGGGTTAGAAGGAGTTGTCCCAGGACAAAGAAAATCAGCATGGAGAGGATGCCGATTCTGGGGCTGCCGGTGATCTGGCGGGAAAGGCCGTAGGTCAAGGGGCCGAGCGTGGCCGAGACTTTACTTGAAAGATTGAGAAAGCCGTAGAACTCGGCTTCGGACCCTTTGGGCACAAGCTTTCCGAACAGACTGCGGGAAAGCGATTGGCTCGCCCCCATGACCACGGCGATGACGGCGCCGGCCAGCCAGAATTCAAGCTTGCTTTTCATAAGAATGGCCCAAATCAAAACCGCTGTCCAGAGGCCCAGGGAAAGCATAAGGGCTTTTTTGTTGCTCCAGCGGTCTGCGAGCCGTCCGAAGCCGAAGGCTCCGAAAAAAGCGACGAATTGAATCATGAGAAAACATCCGACGATCTCGCCGGGACCCATAAGGAGCATTTCGCTGGCAAAAACCCCGGCCATGACAAGCACCGTTTCAATGCCGTCGTTGTAAAGAAGATAGGCGATCAAAAAGGTAAAAAGATTACGGTTGGTCCGCCCGGCGCTTTTGATGCTTTGCGCCACGGCCTTGAGGGAATAGCCGAGCGAAGCGAAAAAAGGTTCGCCCCCGGGTTGCCGGGCTTTCGGTTTTTCCTCGACCCACAGAAGAATGGGAATTGAAAAAACAGCCCACCATAAACCGACAACGGCAAAGGTCAAACGGACGGGCCACTGGTTATGCGCCGGCAGACCAAAAAATTCCGGCCTCTCGATCATGAGAAGGTTGAGGGCCAGGCATAGGCCGCCTCCTGCATAACCCATGGCCCAGCCAAAGCCGGAAACGCGGCCGATGTTTTTGTCGTCGGCCAAGTCATTAAGAAAAGCGTTATAGAAAGCAAGGGAGCAGGAAAAACTCAGGCTGGCGGCCAAAAATAAAAGGCAACTTAAAAGAATCGTTCCTTCCTGTGAGGCGGTCAGGCCGATGGTGGAGATGCTGCCGGTCAGGGCGCAAGCGGCCAGGGATATTTTTTTCCAGGAGCGCCGGTCAGCCAGAGCCCCCCAAACAGGCGAGATGATGCCCGAAGCAAGCGTTGAGACGGCAATGAGAATTGCCCAAATGGTATCGCCGTGGAGAGGCGCGGACCGGGCCACGACTCGGGCAAAGTAGACATTGAAAACAACAGCCATGACCGTGGTGGCAAACGGGCTGTTGGCGAAATCGTAGAAAGCCCAGGCCCACACGGCGCGGCGTCTCAATCGCCGCGCCGTCGTTGGTCGTTGGTCGTTGGTCGTTGGCAGAGAAGAAGCTGACTGCCCAGCTTCAAACAAAAAGATTCAGTCCTTTTACGACTAGGGCAACCTTATATCTAAATTTTATAAACCCGGTCTCCTTTGCGGCAGCGTTCGGCGACTTTGATACCCACGGCGTCGCCGGGCTTGCCCAGGGTGATCGTCACATGGTTGACCTGCATGCTTTCCACTTTTTGCACCAGATCGGTGGTGTGGCCTTTGACTCTGATGGTGTCGCCGGCGGCAATTTCGCCTTTTAAAGTTACGGCGATAGACTGGACGTGCGAATAAAAGTCTTCAACCTCGCCCAATAAAGTCCCTTCCACCACTTCCGGAGCAGGCGCCGGGACAGCCGCAGCCGGCTTGGGCGCGGCGGCCGTTTGAAGCGCCGGGGCCTTGACCCCCAAAGAAAAGGCAGAGCCTTGGGGACGGTCAGAGACCGCCTTTGCCTTCGGACGGATTTTTGGGCGGACCCGCCTTTTTCCGGTTTTTTTAGCGGCCGGCTTGCGCGCTGTTTTTTTGACCTTTTTTTTGCCTGCGGTTTTTGTCTTTATTTTTTTCGGCATATCAACCTCCCCTAAAAAATCACTTTCCTATGCAGAATTTAGAAAAAATCGAAGCAAGAATCTCATCGCCTACGCTGCCTTCGCCCAAGATCAAATGAAGATCCCCCAAGGCATGGCGCAATTCCAGGCTTGTCAATTCCCATTGACCGCGGGCCGCGTTTTCCCGGGCGCGTTTGATATCGCCGAGTCCGCAGTGAATCAGACCGATTTGCCGCTCTTCGGTGACGGAAACCTCGGCATTTTGCGGGGCTTGGCTTTCCCAGTAGTTTTTAAGCCGTTCTTTGAGCGCGGCGATGCCGTCTCCGTTAAGAGCTGAGACGGCAAGCTCTCCGAGCGGGGCGGCCGCGCCGTTGGGGGAAATTGCGAATTCTTCAAGGTCGCTTTTATTCCACACCGCCAGATATGGTTTTGCGTTTGCGGCGATAAGCCGGCTTAACCGGCCGTCATAAGGCCGAGGGCGCAGAGCCCCGTCTTTGACCCACAAAAGCAAATCCGCGTTTCGCACGGCTTGCTGCGCGCGTTCCAGGCCGATGGTCTCGGCAGCGCTGCCGGCATCTCTCCAGCCGGCCGTGTCAACCAGCTTGATAAGATAGCCGTCAATTTCCAGAAGCTCTTCTATGGTATCACGCGTGGTGCCTGGTTCCGGCGAGACGATGGCCCTGTCTTTGGCGAGCAGGGCGTTCAGAAGCGACGATTTTCCGGCATTGACGGCGCCGACGATCGCGACCCTCAGGCCTTCTTTGATTTTTTTCGAGCCTGAAAAAGTCCGTTCTATTTCAACAAGGCTTTTTTCGATATTTTCCAGATTTATTTGAAGCTCTTCGGGATCAAAACCGGCGCCTATATCCGCTTCGTCGGGATGGTCAATAAGGGCGTCGGTCATGGCCGCGGCGCCGGCCAAGGCGTCGGCAATTAAGCGCAGACGCCGGCTTAATTTTCCGCAAAGTATTTCCGCCTCAAGCCTGGCGGCGCGCTCCGACGACGCCCGAATAAGACCGCAAACCGCCTCGGCTTGGAGAAGATCAATTTTGCCGTTAAGATACGCCCGTTGAGTGAATTCCCCCGGCAAAGCCTGTCTTGCCCCGTGTGTAATGGCAAGGGCCAGTATTTTTCCAAGGATGACCGCGGAGCCGTGGCTGATGATTTCCACGCAATCTTCGCCGGTGTAGCTTTTCGGCGCGGCGTATTTGATGGCGACCGCCCAATCTAAAAAAGACACGGGGACACGGGGACACGGGGACACGGGGACCGCGTCTCCGCGTCTCCGCGTCTCCGCGTCTCCGCGTCCTTCTTGCTCCGTGTCTTGAATTCGTCCGAGGAGGGCCTGCCAGGGCTTGGCGTCAATCAGCGAGGGTTTGCTTTTAAAAAATTTATCGGCAATTTCCACGGCCTTGCCGCCGCTTAAGCGCGCTATCCCCAAGGCCCCGATGCCCCGGGGCGTGGCGATAGCCGCTATGGTTTCCATTTTCTCAGGTCAAGGCTGGGCCCTTTTTTGTTGAATAACCATTCTTTTCCAGATTCCTTCGCCTTCGGAAAATGTTTCGATTTCAGGATCAGCCTGAAACGTTTTATGGAGAAAGCGCCGCAGCATGGGGTGCATCGGATCGAGCCTGACCGGGCGCCCGCTGTGTTTTGTTTCTTCGGCGGCTCTTTGGGCCGTTTCCAGCGCTTTGGCCTCGATTTTGGACCAATAGTTTCCGATGTCAAGATAAATATCCACGCGGTCTGAAACGGCGCGGCTGGCCGCGGCCTCGATGATCTCCTTGACGGCCTCGAGCGTGCGGCCTTCTTTGCCGATCAAAAATCCGTTTTCCGCGCCGGCGTCAAGGCTGACATAAATTCTTTCCTGAGCCTCCTGCCACGCCACCGTCAAACCGGCGGCTGAGATGCCCAAGGCCTCGAAAATCCGCCGGGAAATATCTTCGATTTTTTTGAGAGTTTCTGGTTCCATTTTATTCCCCTTTTAACCTACTCTATTAAAAAATTTCGGCAAAGCAAAAGTCAGGGCCAGGCTCACGAGGTTGCTCGTGAGCCAATAAAGCACCAGTCCCGACGGAAAAACATGGCCGGCATCAAATAAAGCATCATTTTCTGGGACGGATCCGTGGCCGCGGCCTGCGATTTTTTCATTTGAATAAACATGGCGGCGCCCATGACAAGAGGAAGAATGTATGTCGGGTCGTGGACGGCGAGATTTTTAATCCACAGGACAAAGGGCGCGCCGTTGAGTTCATAGCTGTCCATTAAGGCTTGATAAAGGGCGATGAAAATCGGCATCTGAAGCAGCATAACAAGACATCCGCCCAATGGATTGGTCCCGTAGGTTTTGTAAAGCTGCATCATTTCAGCGTTCATTTTTTGGGGATCATTTTTAAATTTTTGCTGGATAAGCTGGATTTTAGGCGCCAATTCCTTCATTTTGACGGAGAATTTTAAATTTTTGACGGTAAAAGGCAGAAGAATGATCTGAAAGGCGATGGTCAATAAAATGATCGCCGAGCCGTAATTGCCGGTGATCTTATAGAAAAAGGCAAGGCTTTGGCGCACCAAGCGTTTTAAAGGCCCCAGCAGGCCGCCATAGAGCAGATTGTCAAGAGCCAGTTCTTTCATGGCATGATCGTCTTTGACGCCGAGAAAAAAAGGCAGTTCGATGGTCTTATCTGTCTCAATGACACCGTCCCATTCGAATCCGCCCTGAGCCGCATTATGCCTGACGCTCGAAGCCAGGCTTAGACCGGCCATCTTGCCGGCAAAGGCCAGATAATATTGACTTGACGACCCCAAGGCTTCAAGCGGATGGCTTGCCTCGAAAACCAGGGGAATTTCAAACTGTTTTTTCTTTGGGAACTCAGCGATCAGGCCCTTTTTGCCGGAATAACCGGCAAAAAGTTTCGGCGGCTGGTTTTTTTCGCCCGGCAGCGCGGCGGTCAAGCCGAAAACGACAGGCAGGGAGATTTTTTTATCAGCGGCGCAAGCAAGGCGCATGACGCCGAAGCCGGGCCGGCCGGGAAAAAATTCAAACTCTTTCTCGCAGGACTCAGAGGCCGTCTTGATTGCCAGCTTGACGAAGTTTTCTCGAACCAAGAGGACTCTCCAGACAGCGCTTGTGTCCGGCACGTGGGTGGCTAAAAAAGAACTGCCCGGCAAAAGCAGGGGCGTCTTGCCCCCTTTAGTTTTCAGATTGAGCAAATTAAGGGCAGTGATCGGCGCGCCGGCCCCCAGGGCGATTTTGCCGCCAGCGCCCCAGGCGGAAAAAATGATTTCTTCGACGGCCGCAGGCGCGGGTTTTTCCTGAGACTTCGCCACGGCGCCTGCCGGCCCGCTTTGCTGCGAGGCGAGCGAGGCCGGCTCGGATGAAGGCCGCATCGGCGTGGCAGACTTTTGGCGCCCGTCAGGACCGGCCGGCCGGGCAGGATAAAATTTTCCGACCGCCATGGTCCACAGCGCATAGAAACCAAAGGCCAGGGCCGCCGCGAGAATGATGTTTTTTTTGGGAACTCCCTCTTCTTCCATTGACTACCTTTTATATAAAGGATGGCATGTCAACAAGCGCTTGGCCCCCAGTAAAATCCCATGCCTTAAGCCGTATGTCCGTATCGCCCAAAGAGTATATTCCGAACAGCTTGGATAATACCGGCAGGCCGGGGGAAAAATTCCCCGCGAAAAAACTTGCCAGGCCCGTATCAAGAAAGCGGCTGCAAGCTGGGCCGTAAAATTAACGAATGTTTTTGCAGACCTGATAACAACCATAATTCCATTTTTTGCCGGGAAATTTTTCTGGGATCAATTCCCGATCGAACCATAATGAGAATATCCCGGCCCGGAACAAAATTTACCTTTTTAAGCGATTCGCGTAAAAGCCTCTTGAGGCGGTTTCTGTCAACGGCCCGGCGATAGGATTTTTTGGGAATGATAATTCCCAATTTTGTCGTTTCGCCCGGACGAGCCAAGGCAAAAAAACGCAAAGGCCCGGTGTTCCACCTGATTCCATGATCCAAAATTGTCTGAAATTTATGCTTGGTCGAGAGTTTCAAGCGGTGGACAGCCGGCGGCGCCCTTTGGCCCGGCGGCGGGCGATCACCCTCCTTCCGCCTGCCGTTGCCATACGGGCGCGAAAGCCGATTTTCTTTCGCCGTTTCCTGACGTTCGGTCTAAACGTGGGTAACATAACGCACTATTGTATAATAATACCCATTATGCCGACCTATGAGACGACGATTTTGGTTGATCCGTCCCTGAGCGAAGACGATATCAGCAAGTTCGTTTCGCAAATGGGAAAGACAGTGGGCGAGAAACAGGGCAAGATCGTCAAGGAAGAGAAGCTGGGCAGAAAACGCTTGGCTTATCCCATTCGCAAAAAAAACGACGGCAGTTATGTTTCCCTGCACATCGAGATGCCCGCTAAGACTCTTGGTGAATGGGAGCGGCTTCTCAAGCTCAATCCAAACGTCCTTCGGCAAATGACCGTAAAACTTTAAACATAAACCTGAAACATGAGACATGAAACAAGAAACAAGAAGAAAAGCCTTCTGTCTTTTTTCAGGTTTCAGGTTTCTGGTTTCATGTTTAACTTAAGGGGGTATTATGGCGACTCAAATTCGATTGCCTGAAATCAATTTCGTGGTCTTATCAGGGCGGCTTACCCGCGATCCTGAACTGCGTTTCCTTGCGTCGGGAAAGGCGACGGCCAGTTTCGGGCTGGCTTCAAACCGAAGATTTCTCAACAAAACGACCAATGAATGGCAGGACGACGCAACGTTTGTGAACATCGTCGTTTGGGATGAGGCGGCGCAAAGAGTCAAGGACCGCCTGCATAAGGGTTCGCCCGTTTTCGTGGAGGGCCGGTTGAAATTCCGCCAGTGGGACGCTCCGGACGGCGCAAAAAAAAGCATTCTTGAGGTTGTGGCCCGGCGGGTGCAGTTTTTGGAGGCTCAGGGAGCGGTTTCGGGTCAAGAAACAGCCCAACCGGCGGCACAAGCCGCGCAAGGCAACGGGGGCCGGCCAAAAGAGCCGGCAGCGGACGATTCCGCGTCCGCCCCGCTCGACAGAGTCTCGGGGACGGAGTTGCGGCCAGAGGCCGCGGCCGATGTTTTCGGCGCGCCTGAGACGCAAGAGGTGAATGATTTGGAAGGAGTGGCGCTTTAAGCAATGCCGGAGGAAAAGCTGAAAACACCGGATACTGCGGCGGCGCCCCAGGCGCCCCGCCCGGCCGGCGAAGGGCCTCAGAGGCCGAGCCGCCCCGAAGGCGAGCCCCGCCCGCAGGCGGGCCGGGGGTACC
>JACQWW010000083.1 GCA_016209025.1 Elusimicrobiota bacterium
CACTCCCCCTGTTTTTCCCTCTCCCCTTGTGGGAGAGGGCAGGGTGAGGGGTCCAGACTTCACCCATTCCCGAAGTTCATCTGGCCTTGAGAAATGAAAAACCTCGATCCCGCTCCGCAGCCCTTTGAGCGGAGCCAAAGGACCCGGAAGCGCCGGTGGCGCGAAGGGAGCTTCGGGGACGGAGTTAGAACCAGAGGTTCTGGCCGTTCCATGATCCTTGGTCTGCAGGGAATCTCCGCCAAAGGCGGATCCGCCTCCGGCGGAGAACCGGCCTTGCCAGACTTGATGGATGCTGGTGTCGTCATCGAGGATGACAACCGCGCTTTGTGGGTCAATCTCAAGCTGGGATACAAACCAGCTTGGGGGTTTAGCCAAGGGAAGTTTCAGAGTGACTGTTGTTCCGTGACGTTCGCCCTCTGTCTCTTGTTCCCCTCGCTCTATCGCTCTATCGCTCATTCGCTCGCTTGCTATTTCTAATGACCCTCCCCAGGACTCAAGGCTGGTTCTGGCATGGTAGAGTCCGAGGCCCGAGCCGCCGGCCTTGCCGTGGGTCTCGCCTCTTTGGCCGAGTTTGGCCAAAATTTCTTTGGGGATGCCAGGCCCGTTATCTTGAACTTTAAGCAAAATCTGGCCGGCATCGCAAGCCAGGGAAACCGTTACTATGCCCTTCTCGCCCAACGCTTCCACCGCGTTATTGATGAGGTTGGACAGCACTCGCTTAAACTCGGTGGGCTGTATCTTGGCAAAAAGCCCATAAGACGAAACGTCAAGCCCGCCCTCGATCTCAATGCCGATCTTGGAGCGGAACTGCAGGCGTTTTTCCGTAATGAGGGGGTCAATAAGGCTGGAAAGAAGCTGGATGGCGGCCGGTTCAACGGCAGTCGAAGGCGCTCCTGCGGCAGTGTTTTTATCAGCGGCCTGAACTTCGCGATGCTTCTCAATCAAGTTATTGGCAATATCGCGGATGCGGCTGGCCGCGCTGCGGATGATGATGCGCTTTTCCTCCGGCAGTTGCGACACGTCCTTGATAACAGCATCCAGGGCGGCCAGGGGAGAACGGATATCATGGGCAACCTGTCGCGCCACATTGGCAATAACTGCATCCATACGATGCTTTTTTACCTCTTCTTCTAATCGCAGAATGTTGGCAACGGAAGATCTAAATTCTGCAGCTACAAGTTCCAGTTCTCGCACATCCATTTCCGGGGAAGCTTGAAGAAGCAGTGGAATGTCATTTGGGTCGGACTTAGTCTTTGAAAAAAGATGGATATAGTTGATCAATGATTGCACACTACTTGTTAGAGTATCAATAAAAAAAAGCATGAGCGAAAAACAGACGAGAAAAAACGCGCTTCCATACACAATAAACTTTTCAATAGAGTTAACTATCGGTCCGTATAGTATGGTTGGATCAAGATCTATTGACAGCTTTCCCCACACGGTGCGATATACATCTGACACATCAATAGAGGTGCTGCTTTTAGGCAAAAAATACCGGATTGCTCTCGCCAACCAATTCTTGGGGCCCGCCGTTGGGTTTTCGGCCAGAAACTTTCTGGACCGCAATTCGTACTTTCCAAATTTCAGGATGACATTTAAAACCAAATCGCGCTGGACTAAGATATTCAGCTTCCTTTCCACAGAAAAAGTGTCTCCCATTTGAATATCTTCCAGGAAAGTTTCGGCGTAGGTCTGCAGCCATCTTTCGTGAGAAAGGCGAATCTGTCCGAGATTCTCCCGATAGTTCGCAATAATCAAAGACACGCTGCCTATTCCCAGAAGCACGTAAAATGCAAGAAAGCATAACAACAGTTTTAAGCGGAACGAGGGTTTTTGTCTCAACCTACTTCTCCACATAGACCTGATGCCATCCTGCGATGGCTTTAGCTGTCCGCAAAAATTCGGCGCCTTTTACATTTTTTTTATGAACCGCCATTCCTCTCGAATGCAATAATGGAACCACAAAGTAATTATCGGTTAGATAGCTATCTATCTGAGCGTATTTTCTAGCGCGTTCAATTGGGGCCAACTCCCTGCCAAGATCGTCAAATATTTTGCGTAAAGCGGGCAACGGATAACCCAAGAGATACTCATTAGAAGTCTGGCTAAAATATTGAAGAATTCCGATGGGATCTTCGTTTTTGAAATTGAAGTCTTCTACCCACAACTGGAGATTGCCCAACTGCAGGAGACCGTACATTTTATCAAGCGAAGCCGTTATCACGGGGATGTTCGATCTTCTAAACATCGCGGCAAGCGAGCGCTTTAAGCAGTCATTTCCTGTATGCTCGGACAGATATATCTGCAAAAATGATGATTCGTTTCTAAAGCTACGGATAGAAGTGGGGAATTTGGGTTGCAGCGGGCCTTCTTTAGCAGGACTTAGTCGTGATCCCATGAGACCAGGTGGAATTATATTATCGGCAATGGAATCGTCCGGGTAACAACTGTCAACGATTTTTTTCTTATTTATTTGCTGGACGATGTATTGGCGTAAAAATCGGTCCCTTAAAGCCGGTTGAGCTGTTGACATGATGAAAAGGATCGTCGTTTTATTGGCTGCCCTTTCTATAACGCTGTCTGGAGTTTGAAGGTTGTCCGCATTTGATATTTGATACAAAAGCAGGTTATCGACTCGCCCCTCCTGATATGCCTGACGAGCCTCTGCTTCGGTCATGCGAACAATATTGATCTTTTCCGTCAGGGGCCGACCCAGATGATATCGGTCAAAACGTTCGTACTTTTTTATGCCCTGCTGAGAGAGCACCAGTCGGTAGGGTCCCGTGCCCACGGGGCTCTTTAGGTATTCTTTTCGCGATCGATTGCGAAAGTTCTTGGGAAAAACTACAAACCGAGGAATCGAAAGGTTTCGGATGAAATAGTCCACCCAGTGATCCAGGGTCACTTCAAAACCGAGAGCATCAATCTTGCGAATCCCTCTGATGGTTGGGCTCAACCCTTCCCGAAATTCTTTTACCCCCTCGATAGGGAGCAAGAGATCGCTATCCAAAGCATCCTTCTTTGCCCACTCATGAAAGGAAAAGATGACGTCGTCTGCGCCAACCGGACTTCCGTCATGAAACGTCAAGCCTGATTTGAGCCTAAATTTGAATATGCGCGAGTCAATGTCATAAGTCCATCCATCCGACAGATCTGGTTCCACCTCTAAGGCATCGTTGATCTTGACCAGCCTGCTGTAGCTAAGA
>JACQWW010000264.1 GCA_016209025.1 Elusimicrobiota bacterium
GTCGCCTGTCTTGAGCTCTTTTCTGAGGTCCAGGGCCCGGCCCGGAAACTTGGCGCAAACCACCCCGGCCTTGGACAACGAATCAATGACCAAATCCTCGGAAATTCCGGCGATCGGCTCTTCGCTGGCCGCATAAATCGGGCAGACCCAGACAAAATCCGCGGCCGCAAAAGCCAGCCCGAATTTGTTTTGAAGCTGTTTTGTTCTTGAAAAGCGATGGGGCTGAAAGCAGACCAAAAGCCTGCCTTTAGCGTAAAACTCGCGGGCGGCCCGCACCGCGGCCGCAATTTCCGTCGGATGATGTCCGTAATCATCCAGGAAGGTGATGCCGTTGTATTTCCCCACCAGTTCAAGGCGCCTCCTGATGCCCCGGTAAGTGCCCAAGGCCCCGGCAATATCATCCCAGGATACCCCGGCTAAATGACAGGCACTCGCCCCGGCCAGAGCGTTCAAGACATTATGCATGCCGGCCACGGCAAGATCAACCTTGGCCACCCGCCTGCCTTCCCACTCGATGATAAACGAATAGCCCAAAGCCCTCTTAACCAAGCCCGTTGCTTTGCAATTGGGCCGGCCGGCCAAACCATAGGTTTTAAACGGCGAAACCACATGCGGAATTATCCGCCGGGAAAGCACCGGATCGTCCCGGCAAAGAACCGCCCAGCCGTAAAACGGCACCTGAGACAGATGCTGGCGGAAAGCGGCTTCAAGTTTTGCCATTGAACCGTAGTGCTCCAAATGATCGTCGTCAACATTGGTCACCACCCCGATCCAGGGGAATGTTTCCAAAAAACTGCCGTCTGATTCATCCGTTTCCAGGACAAAAAACTCCCCTTTGCCCAGAAAAGCGCTGACATGGATGTTGCGGATTTCACCGCCCACGATGACCGTGGGCCGCTTTCCGGCTTTCTCCAGAATCCAGCCGATCATGGAAGAAGTGGTTGTTTTTCCGTGCGTTCCGGAAACAGTGATTGCCCGCTTCATGCGGGAAAGCTGGGCCAGGATACTGCCACGGCGAAAAACAGCGATGCCCCGGCGCCTGGCCTCGCCTATTTCCGGGTTGGCCGCCAAATTGACGGCCGACGAATACACAAGAAGCTTGGCCTCGTCCGGCACGTTCTTGCGGTTGTGGCCCACGGCGACGATAACGCCCTCTTTCTTGAGCTCATCGGTCGCGGCGGTGCTTTTAAGATCAGAGCCGCTGATGCGAAATCCCATTTTCTTAAGAAGCATGGCCAAACCGCTCATCCCTGAGCCGCCGATGCCGACCATGTGAATGGCGAACTTTTCAAAATTCATTATCTTTATTATTAAAAATTAAAAATCCCCGCCAACCATTTTTTCAGTTCGGCTTTTACGGCCGGATAATTGGCGCGGGTAAGCTGCGTCAAACGAACATCGGGCAGTTTTTTAACGTCGGCGATAAAAGGCCGGCTTTTGGCGCGGATGGAAGCCAGCATCGGCTTGGCCTCGTCTTTAAGGCATTCCAGCATCAAACTGCGAAAAGCCGCGCTTTCGGCTTCCATGGCCCCTATTTCATCAACCACGATAAGTTTTACACCCGGGTTTTCCCGCGCCTGCTCAATGGCTTTGACGCCCAATTCCTCAAAAACCGCCATGTCCAAACCGTATTTTCCGAGCCTAACTGAGCTTGCCATCTCTTTACTAGCGAAAAGCCCGCGCTTGCCGTCTTGAAGCCTCAATACTTCAAATCCCAAACGCTCCCCGGCTTTACCCCTGACTTCAAGGGTCACAAAACCGCCGGCCAGCGGCCCATAAGGCAAGACCGCCTCGCGTATCAGGGTTGTTTTTCCGACCCCCGGCGTGCCCTCAATAAAAAAATGTTTCATCGGTTTTTAACATAATCTTCGCGCAATTTGACTTTCTGGATTTTTCCGGTCGCGGTCTTGGGTAAAGCAGCGGCAAATTCTATTTTTTTCGGACATTTATAATCGGCAATCAGACTGCGGCAATGGGTCATTATATCTTTGGCTGTGGCGGACTGCCCTTCTTTCAATACAATAAAAGCCGCCACTTCTTCGCCCCACCTGGGATCAGGCAGGCCGACGACCGCGGCTTCGGCCACGGCCGGATGTTTGTAAAGAGCTGTCTCGACTTCGCCGGGATAGATGTTCTCGCCGGCCCGGATGATCATTTCTTTTTTTCGGCCCACAATAAAAAAGTAACCGTCCTGATCTTTGAACCCCAAGTCGCCGGTGTGAAGCCAGCCGTTCCGCATCACTTCGGCTGTGGCTTGGGGGTTGTTGAAATATCCGGCCATGACATTGCCGCCCTTGACAACAATTTCACCCACTTGTCCGGCAGGAAGCTCCTCGTCTTTATCGCCGACGATCTTCATGGGCTGATCAGGCAAAGGCAGGCCGATGGATCCGATTTTTCTCGTGCCGCCGAAAGGATTGACCGAGGAAACGCAAGTGCCCTCGGAAAGTCCATAGCCTTCCAGGATTTTAGCCTTGAATTTTTTCTCAAACTGCTCAAAGACAGGCACCGGCATAGGCGCGGCCCCGCAGATACAGAATCTTAAACTGCTTAGATCGTAATTCTGGGCGTCCGGCAGATTAAGAAGCACGGCATAAATCGAGGGAACCGCGCTGAAGGCCGTGGCCTTGTGCTTGGCCAAGGCCGGAAAAAACTCCTTGGGCGTGAAGCGGTCCATGAGAATCATGCTGCCGCCGACAAACAGGGGCGCCAAGGTTGTCACCACCTGGGCATTGACATGAAAAAGAGGAAGGATACAGCAAAACCGGTCCGCCTCGGTCATCAAGCCTGGAGCGAATTGCGCCACATCAAAAAGGTAATTTTGATGGCTCAACACGGCCAGGTCTTCATTTGCCCCTTCTGCTGAAGGGAATGGGGTCAGGTCTTCATTTGTCACTTGTTGGTAGGAACTAAATGGCGGCCATAATTTGTTGTAACAAGTGACAAATGAAGACCTGACCCCATTCCCTGCCCCTGCTGCCCCATCCCCCGCCACCGGCTTAAGCCATCGAATCGCCGGACACCTTCCCTGGAGCTCCTGCCCCAATTGACCGAAAACTGAACCGATCACCAAACCTGCCGCCTGGGAATCATTAAGGATATATTCTATCTCCGGCTGCTTAAGGGCAATATTGACCGGAACAACCACGGCCCCGGCTTTCATAATCCCAAAAAAGTAATAAAGAAACTCAGGGCAGTTCGCCATAACAATGGCCACCCGGTCTCCTTTTTTGATGCCTGCGGCCATAAGTTCATGAGCGGCCCTATCCGCGGCGCAGTTTAACTCCTCGTAGCTAATATCTTGGTCCTTAAAAATGAGCAAAGTCTTTGACCCGTAACGCCCGGCTTGAACAGTCAAAAGTTCGCCGATTGTTTGCATTTATCCCCCCACAATCTCAAAATAAGCAATATCTTTTAAATTGCCCTGCCTTGGCTCCTGGAAAACAGGCCGCACCCGGCTGCCAATGGCGATAGCGCTATTTTTCGGCAATTCCAGAAAATGCTGTAAATTGGTATCAGCGCCGTCAAGGCGGATGAATCCGTAGCCGTAGGGAACCGGCTTTTTTTGGCCTGTTTCCGGGTCAATAAAGGCAAAGCGCAAAATAGTAAAGCTGAGAATCGTTCCCAATGGCCCGACCTCGACCCATTCATCCATTAGGCGATAACACGGCCCGCATAAAGGCCTGGGCGGAACATAAACTTTCCGGCAGACCGGACAGCGCACCCCGAAAAATTTTTTGTTTTCCTTAAGTTCATAAAAAAACCGGCTGCCATAAACGCCAACGCTGTAACGGAACGGCTGAAAAGCCTCGCCGCTTGAAAGGATGATAAGGTTAGGGTTTTTTTTGGCCATAAATCAAAACATCGGACCAGAAACAGCCGCCAAAACCGGTGGAAAGGGCGATTTTAACATCAGGCACCTGCCTGGCCCCGGCTTTCCCGGAGATTTGAAGAGCGCACTCAGCAGCCCTGATCAAACCGGTGGCGCCGATGGGATTGGTGGAAATAACGCCTCCCGACGGATTAACGGGAAGCTCGCCGGCCATATCGGTTGCCCCGTCCCAGACAAGCTTCGGGCCCTCGCCAGGTTTAGCCAGGCCAAGAGCCTCAATCCAGGAAAGCCCGGCGTAGGAATAAGGCAGATAAAGCTCCATCGCGTCAATCTCTTTTAACGGTTCTTTGATGCCGGCCATTCGGTAAGCCTCGCGGCTGGCTTGCTCCAAAGAATGAAGCGAGGAAAAATCCACATCACAGGCATAGGTATAAGGATGGCGGTCGGCGGTCGCCAGAATCCAGGCCGGTTTCGAGGAAAGCTTTTCCGCCGCATCCTCGCCGGCAAAAATAACAGCGCAGGCCCCGTCTGTCCTGGGGCACATGTCCCAGATTCTCAAAGGATCGGAAATCAAAGGGGATCGTAGAACTTCTTCAACAGTGATTTCTTTTTTCAAATGAGCATGGGGATTGTTCAAGGCGTTCTTGCGATCCCGCGCCGCCACCCTAGCCGCGTCTTTGGCCGTGGCCCCGTAACGATGGCAGTAAGCCATGGCTTCAGCGGCCAAGCCGGCTACAGCCCCGGCAAAAACCATCCGGTCCCAGACCGGATCAAAAGCAGTGGTGATGGCGCCGGTGGTGTCCGACTCGGAATTTTTCTCCCAGCCGATGACCAGTAAACGCTCAAAAAAACCCGAGGCTACCAGGTGATAACCGGCAATGGCCAGGGTGCTGCCGGTGGTTCCGCCGGTGGTCAGCTTGATCGTCGGCTTTAAAAAACCGGCATTGCCGTCAATTGACCAAAGCTCGACCCCGTTGATTCCCTCAAAGTGATCCATGTTTCCGATGACCACTGCGTCAATGTCTTTGCGTTTTAAGCCGGTGTTTTCAAAAGCGCGGCTGACCGCTTCCTGGATAAGTTCCGCTCCGGTCACATCCGGCCGACTGCCCGTATGGTCCGTCTGTCCTGAACCTATAATCGCAACCCTTTTCATCTGCCCAGCACCCAAACGCAATGCGACTGGCCGCAGAGCCCGTTTTGGCCGTGGGCCAAAACCCGGCCGGGATTTCTCACTTGATTGGCTGACTCGCCGCGCAATTGAAGGACCGCCTCGATCATGCGCACCAGGCCCGCGGCGACAACAGCATGGGCACAAAGACATCCGCCCGAAGGATTGATAGGCAATCCCCCATTTGCTTCGGTGGCCCGGCTTTCCACTAAAGAGCCGCCCTGCCCCGGATCAGCCAGCCCCAGTTCCTCGCTCCATAAAAGCTCCTGATACGCGAAAGCCTCGTAAATTTCCGCCGCGTCAATCTCTTTTTTCGGATTAGCAATGCCGGCTATGGAATAAGCCTTTTTGGCTGCCTGGCGCAAGGCCGGGCTTTCCCAAAGATTCCTATCTCCTAAACGATAGGCATCAGCACAAAAGGCCGCGCCTTCAACCCAGACTGGTTTTTCCGAATGCTTTTTGGCGAATGATTCCGAGGCTAAAATTATTGCGGCGGCCCCGTCGGAAATAGGACAAGCTTCGTAAAGTCGAATGGGCGGCGCCAGACAGCGCGAACGCAGAACATCCTCAACCGTTAATTCCTGACGCAAATGGGCTTTCGGGTTTTTAAGAGCATTCTTTCTGTTTTTGACCGCAACCAGGGCGGTTTGCCGTTCTGAAATCCCGTATTTATCCAGATAAATCCTGGCCTGAAGCGCGGCCGACGTAATTGAATCCATTCCCAGACTGCGCTCATAAACAGGATCAAAAAAAGCATTGGTGATCAGCCGGTTGTCGCCTTCGGAGCCTTTAGAATGGGCCACCACTAAAGTCGCCTCATAAGAACCGGAAAGAATCCGGCTCATGCCGTAAAAAGCGCCGAATGTGCTATCACCTTCAACCGTGGAGATGTTTTTGCCGTCTTCAAACGCCGCGCCGGCCGCATCCCCGACCGCCATTGAAGAGATGGTCCGACCATCCCAAAAATCATTGGAAACCGTGACAATGTTTCCGATGTCTTTTATGGAAAGCCGGGCGTCTTGAAGCGCGGCGGCTGCCGCCTCATAAACAAGGTCGGCATAAGTAAGCTCTGTTTTTGGCGCGTCAAAAGATGTCTGGCCAACGCCGATAACAGCAACTTTATCCATAGCGATTACTTGCTTACCCGAAAATAGGCAATATCAAGAATATGTCCTTTGCGCTCCTGCCGAAAAACAGGTTCCACTATCAAACCTGCTTTTAATTCTTCGATCCGCGCCTCACTGATAAGATGCAAAATGGCCGTGTCCGCTCCCTCCAGTTTGATAAGGCCGTAAATAGGCTTATTACCCACATCTTTTTCCCTCGCCCCGCGTAGCGGGGAGAGGGCAGGGTGAGGGGTATATCCTTCACCCTCGATCTTCTGGACTTGTGGGTAATTGTCAGCGTAAATGGGCCGCTCCAAAGGATGAACCGGACTGCTATAAAGGGCTTGGGTAAAACTAACCAATTTCCCCTGCGGACCGACCTCAAGCCACTCCCCGCACAACTCAAAACAATCGCCGCAATTTTTCTTGGGCGGGCAATAAACCCTGTGGCAGGCAGGACAGCGGGTCGCCATGATTTTTTGCTGATCTCTCAAAGCTATAAGAAAACGACTGCCGGTCTCGCCGGCGGCCCAGCTATAAGGTATCTTGATGCGGCTTTCCAAAACCAAAGGCTCAAGCCGCCCACCGGTACTCATGGCTCAATGTTACAATTTGATAGACTGCATTTGTATATGGCAAATGCAACAGAAAGCCCTCTAAAACATACGCCCTTGCACGATGTTCACAAAAATCTTGGAGCCAAAATGGTTCCTTTCGCCGGCTTTGAAATGCCCATCCAGTACCATTCGATCATCGAGGAGCACCAAGCCGTAAGATACGGGGCCGGGCTTTTCGACGTCTCCCACATGGGCCAGATTTTTGCGGCGGGTCCCGAGGCATCGAGATTTTTAAATTATCTTTTGACCAATGAAATCGCCGTCGCCCCCACCGGTTCGGCGATCTACAGCCACATGGACAATGAAAAAGGCGGCGTGGTTGACGATCTGATCGTTTACAAGCTTTCAGAAAAAATGAATCTCCTGGTGGTTAATGCCTCGCGCCTTGAAACAGACTGGCAATGGATTCAATCGAAAGCCAAGGACTTTAATGTGCAGCTTTCCAATGAATCCGAGCAATACGGCATTGCGGCGCTCCAGGGTCCGGCCGCGGTCAAAATCGGACAAACCATTGAGCCTGCCTTAGCCGATATCGGCAGATTCAAGGTCGCGGTGATTAAATGGCAGGGCCATGACGTGATCGCGGCCCGGACCGGATACACCGGAGAGGATGGATTTGAATTTATCGCGGAAAACGAAATCATCCGTAAAATTTGGGACGCCTTGTGGCGCGGCGCGGAAAAAATTTCCCCCTTCTCGCCATGCGGCCTGGGCGCCAGGGATACCCTGCGCCTTGAGGCCGGGTATCCTCTTTGGGGGCATGAAATGGACGAAAACACCACCACCATCGAAGCCGGTTATTCGTGGGTCATCCGCTGGCAAAAAGACGATTTCATCGGCAAAAGCGCCCTGGAAACCATGAAGACCGCCGGGCCCCAGCGAAAAATTTTCGGCTTTATCGGCCAAACAGCCGGGCCCATAGCCCGCCACGGCGCAAAAATTTTGACCAAAGACGGCCAAACCGCGGGACTGGTCACCAGCGGCAGTTTTTCCCCCACCCTCAAAAAACCGATCGCCCTGGGATTTTTAACTAAAGATTTCTGGAACCTTAACGAATTTATTTTGCAATCAGGCGAACGGTCTTTGCCGGCCGCCAAAGCGCCGCTTCCTTTTTATAAACCAAGCAAGACTTAAAGGAGTTAAAAATGACTGACACTAAAAATCTTAAATACACGAAAACCCACGAATGGATAAAACAGGACGGGACAACCTGCACCGTCGGCATCACTGATTTTGCCCAAAAAGAAATGGGCGACATTGTTTACGTTGAACTGCCAAAAATCGGAAAAGAATTAACCCAGGGCGCCGTAGCCGGCACCATTGAATCCGTCAAGGCCGCTTTTGAAATTTACGCGCCCATATCAGGCAAAGTAATCGCCGCCAACGACAAGGTCACCAAAGACATTGCGATAATCAGCACAGACCCCTATGGCGAAGGCTGGCTCTACAAACTCGACCCAAAAAAACCGGAAGAATTAAACAGCCTGATGGATGAGGCCGCTTACGCAAAAATAACCGCCGAGGCAAAACACTAGCAGGGGTGCCCGCCCCTGGCGGGACTGCTGTCCCCCCGAGCTCTGCGAGCGGGGGGCTAAGAATCAAGCCCCGAAGCGAAGCCGACCGCAGCTCTTGACAAAGCCCATAATTGCAGTTAAACTATTAGTATCGTAAAGGTTACTTTTATTGGAGGCATTTATGAATGCATTTAGTTTATTAAGGGCTACGGAATATATAGGAGCCAAGGAACTCCGCGTAAATTTAGACAAGGTGCTGCATAGCTCGCACCCTTACCGCGTTATGCTGCACAACAAACCCAAGGTGACCATTTTGCCCGACGACAGATTTTTGGAGCTCATGGAAATTATTGAAGAACTGAAGGATTCTGGTCTCCTCGAAAAAGCGGCCAGGCGTTTCCAGCAAGAAAGCAAAACCAAGCACGCTTGGTTTTGGAGCGAGGCTTGGCAAAAAGGTGAAAAAGAAGTGGATGAAGATATTAAAACGGGACGCATGAAACGCTTTAAGTCTGCTAAAGACCTCTTTAAACATCTTGATAAGTGATAAGTGAATATTGAACTCTCCCCGCAATTTGAGCGGGCTTACCGCGATCTCCCTGAACAGATCAAGAAGAAAATCAAAAAGGCCGTTTTTCTTCTTGAAAATAATCCCCGGCACCCTTCCCTTCGCATAGAAAAAATTGATCTCGAAGAGAACATTTGGTCCGGGCGGGTGGACAGGAACCACCGGTTCACTTTCCAGTGGATTCCAGGAGGCGTGCGTTTAAGAAAAGTTGGTTCGCATCAGAACGTCTACCGCAAACCCTGACAAGCTCCCAAACGCTCGTTATTTGGAAAGACGCTGGATAAAGCCCTGGGCCAGCCTCTCGGCGGTCTTCTTAAGGTCATGCACGGACTTGGTTTCAGCATCCTGGACAGCCTGAACTTGGGAGGTCGCCACGTCAATAATCTTGACGTTCAGATAATAAACGCCGGACATAAGGGTTGTGGAACCGGTAAAGATTTTCTCCACGTTTAAAATCTTGCCGATCTGCACGGCGCACTCCTGGGTCGTACAACCGGTCTGCTGAAACTTCTGCTCAGTCAGGATTTTTTCCATATTGTTCCTGTCCACCACGACAAAGGCATTGGTATTGACCAAAGCGCTCCTGAAAAAATCCGTTACCGCGCCGGTCTCAATATCGGAAAGGCCCCTGCTTTCAAAATCCGTAACAGCCACTTGAAGCTTTCGGTCTTTTGGCACAAGTATCACGCCCGAAGTAGCAGGCACTTCTCCTATCTCTGCTTGCTTTTTTCCCTCTCCCCGCTTTAGCGGGGAGAGGGCGGCGGGGGACTCTGTCCCCAACTCCGTCCCCGAAGCTCTGCGGAGCGGGGCAGGGTGAGGGGGCTCCTTGCGCTTTGCGGCCCTCAGTTCCATGCCTTTTGACCTCGCCTGG
>JACQWW010000265.1 GCA_016209025.1 Elusimicrobiota bacterium
CTACGCGCATTTTTACCGCCTTTCGTTTCGATCTTATCAATATTAAAACCCCTTGACCAGCGAGTGGAATTTTTGTTGCGTAACTTGAAGATACTCAAACGTTCTAACTACTCAAGTCACCCCGACGAAAGTCGAGGTCCAGGCCTGGATTCCGGCCTTCGCCGGAATGAAGAACCTGAGTAGTTACCAAACGTTCTAAATTAAGGAGGTAACGCGGTTATGCCCCAGAACCTAAAAGAAAAACTAAAGGAAAAAATTCAGGCTTGGAGGCCTCGCACAACCAAGCTCCTGAAAGAGTTCGGCAACACCAAGCTTGACGAAGTGACGATCGAACAGTGCATCGGAGGAATGAGGGATATTAAATGCCTGGTAACGGACATTTCTTATCTGGACCCTCAAGAGGGCATCCGTTTCCGGGGATTCACGATACCGGAAACCATCGAGAGACTGCCCAAGGTTCCCGGCGGAGAAATGCCTTACGTTGAGGGGTTGTTCTATTTGCTGCTGACCGGCGACGTTCCAACGGCCGAAGACGTGAACGTGGTGGCGGAAGAATTCCGAAAAAGAAGCTCCGTTCCCAAGTACGTTTTTGATGTGCTGCGCGCCATGCCCAAAGACACCCACCCCATGACCATGTTCGCGACCGCGGTTTTGTGTTTACAGCGCGAATCAGTCTTTGCTAGGCGCTACAATGAGGGCATGAATAAAATGGACTACTGGGATCCGATGTATGAGGACGCCCTTGATCTTTTGGCCAAACTGCCCGAGATCGGAGCCTACGTCTACCGGATGAAATATAAGAACGATAAGATCATTCCCAGCGACCCCAAACTGGACTTCGGCGGCAACTTCGCCCACATGATGGGGATTGATAAGCCTTACGACGACGTTTCAAGGCTTTATTTTATCCTCCACAGCGATCATGAAAGCGGCAACGTCAGCGCGCACACCGGCCACCTGGTGGCCAGCGCCCTCTCCGACCTCTACTACTCCATTTCCGCCATGCTTGACGGTCTGGCCGGACCCCTTCATGGTCTGGCAAACCAGGAGGTTCTGCGCTGGATCATGGGCGTCATGCAGAAAATGGGCAACAAGACTCCGACCAAGGAGGAGATGAGGAAATTCGTTTGGGACACCCTAAAGTCGGGACAGGTCATTCCGGGTTTCGGACACGCGGTTCTTCGCAAAACCGATCCGCGCTACGCGGCTCAGAGGGACTTTTGCCTTAAGCATATTCCCGATGATCCGATCTTCACCTACGTGAGCATGCTCTACGAGGTGGTTCCACCTGTTCTCTTGGAGCAAGGCAAAGCCAAAAATCCGTGGCCGAACGTGGACGCCCAATCAGGCGTCATTCAGTGGCATTACGGAGTCAAGGAGTACGACTTTTATACCGTGCTCTTCGGCATCGGCCGCGCTCTGGGCGTCAGCGCCAACCTCATTTGGGACCGCGCCCTAGGCTACGCCCTGGAAAGGCCCAAGTCATTGACAACCGCCATGTTGGAAGAGGTGGCTAAAAAAGCAGGCGCCAAAACCACCGTCGGCGTTTAAAATTCCGTCCCCTCTGCCCCCCTCTCCCCTTGAGGGAGAGGGCAGGGTGAGGGGTTCATTTCGGGGAATAAAGAGGGTTTTAATAACATATCTGGGCGTTTTAGCCTCCGGCAACGGCAGCAATTTTGAGCGCCTGGCTCAAGCCGTCTTAAGCAGCGAAATTCCAAACGCCCAGATCGCCTGCCTTGTCACGGACAGGGAGTGTCCGGCACTCGATCGAGCCGGCCGCCTTGACATCCCCTTTTTTATTTTTAAGCCCGTTGACTTTGCTTTGGCCGTCGAATGGACGGGGGCGATTACCGATTGCCTTAAAAATCACAAAGTCGAACTTGTGCTTTTTGCCGGCTTTTTAAGAAAAATCGAACAGCCTTTGCTGGCCGCGTATAAAAACCGAATTTTAAACATTCACCCGGCCCTTTTACCCGGCTTCGGCGGCAAGGGCATGTACGGACGCAGGGTGCACGAAGCCGTAATCGCTGCAGGCGTCAAAGAGTCCGGCGTCACTATTCACGTCGTTGATGAACAATACGATCACGGCCCGGTCGTTTGGCAGGAAAGAATTCCAGTGGAGCCGACAGATACGCCGGAAACGCTTGAGGCAAAAATTCATCAGCTTGAGCATACAGCCTATCCAAGAGCAGTGGCGCAATACCTCAAGCAGATGGCTGAACCTGCTTAATTGTGAATTCAGACAATAATAATCGGACCGGGGGAGAAAGTTAGGTGAATTGTCAAATGTCAAGACCTGACCACCTCTTTTCAAATGTCCCCATTTTTATTTGCCGATCATTTTTAACGCTTTCCGCGCCGCTTTTTTTACTGTTTCATTCGAATCTTTGGTCAAACTTTTAAGAGTATTCACGCCTCCGTGATTTCCCAGTTCGCCCATGGCGGCAGCGGCTACTGCGCGCACTTTTGGGTTCTTATCGCGCGAAAGCCTGACGAGCGGCCCCACCGCGTTGCTATTCGCGGTTTTTCCCAGTATATGCGCCGTCTCCGCCCGAACGGCGGGGCTGGGGTCGTTCACCAGTTTGGATAATAACGGGGCTGCTTTGTCGCTGGAGACAAATCCCTCGAATTGCCTCACCGCGGCGAGCCGGTCTCGCCAGCCGGGGCTCTTAAATCGTCGGACGACGCTTGCCATTTCGTCTGTAGGATGAGCGGCCTGCGCTTCCTGCGGGGGAACGGCCGGGGCCGCCGATGCGGCGGGTCCGGTTTGTGGAACCACCTCTGACGACGCTGTGGCTTGCGGCTCGTCGCTTTGAATGTGAGCAGGCTTTAGCTCTGGCTCGGATTGCAGGGGCGCTGCTTTAAGCGCCTGGGGCGCAGCAGAACCGTTTGTTCCAAACCGCAATGAGAGGGAAATTCTGTGCGTCGCGCCCAGGTCTCCAAAGGGGACAAAAGCATAATCAACCTGGAGAAAACTGCCAATGCTTAATCCGCCCCCGGCGCTCATGCCGGATGTGGATCCCAGCTTACTCGAAAGAGTCCGTGAGTTATATCCGATCCTTCCCAAGGCGGTCAGATTGTTCATTATCGCCGCGGAATATTCGGCTCCGAATCCAAAGAAAGGAGGAGCGCTTTTTGAAGAGATGCCGTCCAACGCCAGAATACAATGCCCGATCTCAAGACTTGTTCCCAGGCGGGCAGTGAGCGGTAGATCGTTTCTTTTTTGCCGGTATTGCAAGCCTTGGCCTAAATTGGCGACTGAACCTGCCAATGAGAATTTTCCTATTCGGTATCGAGCGCCCATATCCAGGGCCGCGGTCTGCGTCGTCGCTTGAATTTTAGAGGAAATATATTTAATCCCCAGTCCCAATTCCAAATTCCCGATAGGCCGCCCCCCATAGCCCAATGTCAGAGCCAGGTCACTTGGGCTAAACTTGTCCCCGGTGGGCTTGCCCGTGTTGTCTATTTCTTCGAGAGAACCAGGGGTGAGATATTGAGCGCTAATCCCCATGGTTCCTAAACGTCCCAGCCTTTGAGCGACCGCCATGTAACTGTGGGCAATCCCCTGAAAGTAAAGTGAATGCATAAAAACCGCGTTTCCGCCGTTTATGCCGGCCAAGCCGGCAGGATTGTAATATAGGGCGGTGGCGTCGTTTACCGCGGCTGCCTGAGCCGCGCCCATAGCGATCCCCCTGGCTCCCACCGGCAATTCGAGAAACTGCGCTCCTGTTGCTCCTAGAGCGGCCTTTGAGAAGTCAGAGGGCCAGGCAAAGGTCCCTAGACCCATGACAACCAGGAACGCTGTCAGCCAAAAAAGCGCGTTCCCTTTTACGGTCATAAATATTACCTCTCAATAGCCAACTTTTTAATCGCCTTTTCGCCTGTAGAGCTTTTGATTACGGCGATATAAATGCCGCTCGCAACGTCTTGCCCGGAGTCATTCTTGCCGTCCCATGCCTTACAGCCTGCATCGGCGCTTGTGATGTTGAACTCGCGCACTAAATCTCCAAGGACATTGTAAATCCGGATAACGGCTTCGCTGGTTAAATTGTCAAAAATAATCCCCTGACCGCATCCGGCAATGTTTGCCGAATCAAATTTTCCTCCGAAGCCTGGTTTCCATGGAATGGGATAAACGCGCACTGTTGACAGGTTCGGCGAAGTCGCGGCGCTCGGAGAAGCGGCGATGCCCGCCGCATAAATTCCGGTTCTTTCAATTGAGGCAGATACGTTGTTTCCTGAATATGTTCCTCCTGTGGAAACCCAAGTAAAACTTGAAGCATCCCAATAGAATATCTCCAAATCCGAGCGTCTCCTCGCGGAAAAACCAGCGGCCACAAGATCAGAGTCGGCCACCGTGACGGTAAGGGTAATTGCCGAAGGCAAGGTCGAAACAGCGACGCTAAAAGGATCCAACGCCGTCACTTGGTAGGCATCGCCAATGACGGTCATAGTGCTGGTTACATTGCCGGTCCCGATGAGTGCTAAACCTCGGTAAACTGATAAAACTCCAGACGTGGAGGCCGCCGCCATTGTCCCAGACGGCTTTAAGGCAGGCGAAAATTTCGCGATTTGAATTTGCCATCCCGCCGGCAAGACCCCTGCCGCAGCCTGGACCACAGCATTGCCCGTATTAACCACCAGTTCCTGCCCGGCCTGAACGGTCTTTTGCGCTGCTTGAATAAGGTTATTAATGGCGGTCTGAATTAAAGGGCCAACCCCACTTAATACTCCAACGATAATATCTTGGAGGGTTTCGCTGTCTGCCACATAACTATCGTCGGCATAGGCGGCCAGTTTGTAAAGCTTTGCGTTCTTTACCGCGCCCATTTCTGAGATAAATGAACGTGTGTCGAATTGAGAATGCCTGATTCCCAGCTTGATATTGCCTCCTATGCCGGCGCTGGCGCCTATATCAACATCAAAATCAACGTCGCTGGCAAGGCCTCTTTCAACCTCAGATTTATAGATGATCGGGGCATTAATCCCAATTGCGTCTCCCGCGATGTTTCTGATCAACTTTATGAGGTCATCCAGGAAAGCGGCCCCGCCGTGAACGAGGTTTGGCCGGCTGCTGAAAAGGAAGGCGGATAAATTTTTGGGAGCCGATGCAGTTCCTTTGTGTCCTTTCGGCAAGCGCGCGTATCCCCGACGGGGCGGGGGCTGTCATGGGCATGGCGGCGTGCGGATAGTGTGGGATAGCCTGAGTCCCCTGGTGCTTCGGACGCCCCGAGGCTCGTGAGCGCGCGGCGCAAGCTGC
>JACQWW010000266.1 GCA_016209025.1 Elusimicrobiota bacterium
ATTGGACGCTAAAGGGAAACCGAAAAAAGTCAGAGGCGCTTTGCTGCCTAAGCTGGAAAAACAAGGCGCCCGGTTAATGGGAACCCACCGAATCAATGACCTGACGAAAGTTACACCGGAGGTGGTGGATATTGAGAAGCTGGCGTTTACGATGAAGCTGATGGCCACCGAGCCTCCTTCCCCCCTTGTGGGGGAAGGTGGGGATGGGGGGGTCTCGGAGGGCGAGTTACCCCCCGCCTCAGTCCTCCCCCACGAGGGGGGAGGAGAAAATAAAAAAGGACAGTCCCCTAAAATGGTAGTTGAGCTAGTGGAAAACCCGACCAATCAAAAAGGCGGGTTCTGGAAAAAAGTCAAAAGCACGGGCCACAAAGGTCTGGCGGAAAGCTTGAATCTTAAAACCCCGGCCCTTAAAACCTTTATCGAGGGTCTTAACAACGCGCCTTACAACGCTTTCAGAATCGTTTATGACATACCGGCTTTGAATCGAGCTCTCTCTAAAAAAGGCCTGCCGGTATATCTAAGACTTAGCGGCGATCGCTTCTATCCTGATTCAGTTTCCGGCGACATATCTGATTTTGAGGAAATGAATGCTGAGGCTTTTTATAAGCCTGGGGAAGTCATTCATGATTTTAAAGAACCGAAAAATTTGCCGGAAGCGCTCGAATATATTTCGGAGCAGGACAGGCGTTGGGGAGCAATGGGGTCAGGTCCCGCTCCACAGAGCTTCGGGGACGGAGTTGGGGCCAGAGGCCCTGGCCGTCTTCATTGGTCACGGGTTACCCGGCAAACTAACATGATAGGCCATGGGGTCAGGTCTTCATTTGTCACATCTCAGGGAGAAGTGACAAATGAAGACCTGACCCCATGGCCGGTTAAAACCCTGCGGGAAATTCTCGGCGCCGGAAAATGGTCAGTTGCCGGATCCCACATTGCTCCGTTTCGTTTCCGAACGCCTGATGACCACGAATTTCGAGCGCGTTCCGCAGGTCTTGAGGGATTTTTATATTCAAAAGCCGAAATCGAGGCTTATTACGGAAAAGGCGCCCTGCTTCATCACCTACAAGATTATTTTAATTACGTAAAAGCTTTGTTCTCGCCCGTCCCCGGCTCAGAAGCATTTTTACAAAAGCTTGCCGAAATTGAAAAAACGGCCAAGGCCCCTGGCCTAGACTCCGTCCCCGAAGCTCTGCGAAGCGGGAGTGATCTGCCGGAAGCGGCTAAAGAAGAAAGATTAACGAATTACCTTCAAGAAACCGTTCGAGCCATGCAAGACCGCCTCGAAGAAGCCGGCAAAGATTCCGCCTGGATCCGCACCGCTTCCATTTACGAAATTTTTCCGAGGGCATATAACCGCCTAAAGGCCGGCAAAAATTTCTTCCAGTCTCTTGACGAAGAAGAATTGCGGCGGATCAAAGATTTGGGATTTGACACGATCTGGCCAATGGGCATATTTCCCATCGGACAAAGGGGCCGCTTGGGAACAGCCGGCGGCTCGCCATATTCAATTATGAATCATAAGGCCGTCAATCCGGAATTAGGGACAGAAGAGGATTTTGGAAATTTCATGCAGCGCGCCCATAAAATGGGCATGAAGGTAATTTTAGACATGGTTCCCAATCACACCTCGTTGGACAACGTGTTTCTAAAAGAACATCCCGAGGCATTTATCCATAAAGAAGTTGACCCGAATTTGACGGATGAACAGATCGAGCAGATGATTAAAAATGGACACTATCATTATGGCAAACCGGCTTATTTTCTTTTAAGAACAAAAAGTAAGGCTTATCTTATCCACCACGGCATGTGCGACAGCGATCTTTGGCAGGACACGGCCCAGCTTGACATGAGCCGGCCTTTGGCCCGCAATTATTTATCAACAGTTATGAAATTCTGGGTAAAAAAATTCGATGTTGACGGCTTTCGGGTGGACATGGCTTACCTCCTGCTTAATTCAAGATATTGGGATCTCTGGAATGATGAAATAGGACAAAATCGCCCTTCGAAAGAGGCGCTCGAGCAAGCCATAAACGCTGTAAAACGCGTAAAACCCGGCGTGGCTTTAATTGCCGAATCTTACCACAAACAACAAGAGCAGGGAGCCGTCGGATTTGACGTGATTTACAATAAAGCCGACGACAACACCTCTATGGGACAGCACGGCTTTTACGACGCCATTCAATGGAGAAGCGCCTTTGGAATCCGCGAAGCTTTAAGGCATGTTGCTTTCAGCTCATGGCAGAAAGCCTCGAGCTTAATGCTTAATTTTGCCGGCAATCACGACGAAGGCAATCCAAAAAAGACGCTGGGAAGTTTTTTACGCGCCGCGCTTGTCATTACCCAGCTATTGCCTGGGCCGCTTCTAAGCTACAACGGACAGGAAACCGGCTGGGTCGGCCATTTCCACGGAACGGCTGACACCAAAAAAATGATTCCCTTCGATGTGCCGGCTAAAATCGCCTGGGAAGACACGACTAAGGACCACGAGTTTGAAAAATTTTTCAGAAAGCTTTTATCGGTGCGCTCGGAACATCAAGAACTTCTGCGCGACGGAAAAATGGAGGTCTTGGAACCTAAGTCGGCCAGCCCGATTGTCGCTTATGTTGTCCGTCCCAGTGAACATGGCTCGAAGGGACTGTTGATACTGGCAAATACTTCAGATGCTGAAGCGCAAGGCTCGTTCGCAATTGGAGAAAGTGAGGCGGAACTTAAAGAAATATTCACATCTCACCCCCACCCTGCCCTCCCCCCTCAAGGGGGAGGGGAAAATGAAGACCTGACCCATTCTATCGAGGCTTATGGATTCAGAATTTATGAGATAACGGCTAAAGAACCGGCCCAAGTTCCAGTCTTGCCTAAAAAAGAGAGCCAGACGCCGGTCAAAACCATGCTCAGAGGCGCGGCGGTGGCGATTCCTGCCGCTTTATTCGGCGTGGGCTTTTTACCCTCGCTGGCAAATTATTACGGCGCTTTTGCCTCGGTTGCCGGCTGGCTGGCCAATTTGACTTTCCTCTTCTTTCCCTGGGTTCAGATAGTGGAAAATTTCCGCAACATGCGCGCACTTAAAACAGGGGGCGAAGATGCCCAAAAGGCTTCCCAGCGTCTAGCCGGGGTCAGCGCCGCTTCCCAGTTAATTTTAGTGGCCGGCAACCTATTTAATTTTCCCAGCTTTTTGGCCAGCGGCAGTGCGGTCTTAATCGGCAACGCCCTGCTGGGAGCGGCGGGTTCTTTATTCATTCTCGGGCAGCTGGCTTTTTCCGGCCATTTCTCGCGCGCTAAATGGCTGGCGGCAACCATAACTGCGGCGGCCGCGGTGCTTCTCGCCCCCCTGCTCCTGCCCCACACCGCTATCGTCTCCGGTCTCGGCATCACCGCGACGGCTATATTCGCCGCTTTCACCATCCCGCAGATATTGAAAAACCAAAAAGCGCTCTCCGCTATTAGCCGGAAATCCTCAGATGACCCCCTCACCCTGCCCCCGCTCCGCAGAGCTTCGGGGACGGAGCCGGGGCCAGAGGCCCTGGCCGCCTCTCCCCGCTACGCGGGGCGAGGGGAAAAAAATGTAGGTAATAGCAAGCCCATAGGAGAGGGTTCCGCTCTCGAACAACTGCGCGGAGTCAAACCGCTTTATTTACTGGTGGGAATGCTGGGTAATCTGATGCTGGCGCCGGTCTTTATGGTATCCGGACACTGGTGGAATGTGATCGGCAACATCATCGGCATCTTCGGCCCTCTGGTAATTTTGTATCAATTGGTCAAAGCCGGTCTGTATTCCAAAAAAACCTTGGTCTTATTGGCGGCCGGCGCCCTGGCTTTCTTTATAATCACAATGGGAACCTCTTTATTGGTTCCTACGGCATTTTGGTTATGATTGGGAACTACTCTCGGATCGTCATTGCGAGCCTCGGGCGAAGCAATCTCATAAGAGGAATTCCCTTCCTATGAGATTGCCACGGCCCCCGAGGGGCCTCGCAATGACAACTTGGACAACTAAACGCTTTATTTTAGGAGGCAAAAATTATGCAAAAACCTAACCTTTCTTTATGGCAGATCGTCAATATGAGCATCGGATTTTTCGGAATCCAGCACGGCTTTGAAATCCAATTCGCCCGCATGAGCGCCATTTACGAGAAACTGGGCGCCCAGCCGGATCAGATTCCTTTTCTTTGGCTGGCGGCTCCCATGACCGGACTGATCATCCAGCCCATTATCGGATACATGAGCGACAAAACCTGGATACCCGGCCTCAAAATGCGGCGCCGGCCTTATTTTTTCACCGGCGCGATCCTGGCCACTATAGCCCTGTGCCTAATGCCCGGCTCATCGAGCCTTTGGATGGCGGCCGGCCTCTTGTGGGTGCTTGATGCCTCTTTAAATATCAGTATGGAACCTTTCCGGGCCTTTGTCGCGGACAAACAAAATACCCAACAGCGTCCCACCGGCTATGCCTGCCAAAGCTTAATGATCGGCCTGGGGACCATCACCGGCAACTATATCGCCTCGATCAATCTCAATGAAAAAATTCCCAGTCTGGCTGTTTTCGGCAAGGACGCGGCCCATCTGTCTTTTTATGTCTGCGCCGCCATATTTTTGCTCGCCATCCTATACACCGTCGTGACCACGCCAGAATATCCGCCGGAAGATATGGAAGCTTTCAACCAAAAATCCAAAAATGACCCCCTCACCCTGCCCCCGCTTCGCAGAGCTTCGAGGGCGGAGATAGGGCCAGAGTCCCTGGCCGCCTCTCCCTCGAGGGGAGAGGGTTCGAGATCTGGGTTAAAGCAAACCCTGAAAACCTGGGCCGAAGAAACCTGGAATTGCTATTGGCAAATGCCGGCCGTTATGAAACGTCTGGCCGTGGTGCAGTTTTTCACCTGGATGGGGCTTTTCTGTATGTGGATGTATTATTCGGTGGCAGTGGCCCGGTATGTTTTCGGAGCTACTGATCCCAATTCCGAACTTTATGAGCAGGGCATCCGCTGGGCAGCGCACACCACTATGATCAAGGGCATAGCCACTCCTCTGTTTGCCCTGTGCATCCCCTTTATCGTCAGATTGATCGGCCGGTCATACACTCATACCCTGGCCTTGGCGCTTTGCGGTTTGGGGCTTTTTTCCCTGCCATTCATTAAAAATCCAAATCTGCTTTATTTGCCGATGATTGCCGCCGGCATCGGCTGGGCCTCCATCGTAGCCATGCCTTATATTATTCTGGTTGAACATCTCCCTAAAAACCAATACGGGATATATATGGGGATATTCAACATGTTCATCGTCATCCCGGAAATTTGCGTTTCTTTGGGCCTAGGGGGCTTTATGGTCGGCCTATTACAGAACAACCACGCTTATGTGGTGGCTTTCGGCGGCGTGCTGATTTTAGTGGCCGCGGCCATCACGCCCACCTTGCGGCGGTTTGAGAAACAAGAAGCTCTTCCGTAAGTTTCGGTTAACTCGGTCCAGCGGGATAGAATATCTTTGGTAAGAACGCCCTCTTTAAGCCGCCAGCTCCAATTGCCTTTCGCTGTTCCGGGCAGATTCATGCGGCCTTGCGAGCCCAGGCCGAGCAGGTCCTGAACCGGAATAACGGCCGTGTGGGCAACCGACATAAAGGCTAGCCGGATCATGTCCCAATGAATTTCCCTGCCGTCAACGCCAAGATAACGTCTGATGTTGATATGCTCTTTCTCGATCTCTTCTTTGGTTCGCGTGCTGGTGATCAAGCCCTTATCGTTGAACCAGCCCGAGGTGGTATCGTTATCATGAGTTCCGGTGTAAACAAGGCAATTACGCGGATGATTGTGAGGCTTGTAATTATCCGCCTCAAGATCGGTCCCAAAAGCCATCTGTAAAACGCACAGCCCTGGAAAATTAAAAAAATCGCGCAAGGCTTTGACCTGGGGAGTTACCACACCCAAGTCCTCGGCGATAATTTGTAAATGACCCAGTTTCTTCTTAACCAGAGTGAAAAGTTCTTTACCTGGGGAAAGAACCCACCGGCCACGTTGAGCCGTGAGCGAGCCGCCTGGTATTTCCCAATAATTATGAAATCCGATGAAATGATCCAGCCGGACCGCGTCAAATTTTTCGCCGATGGAGCGAAACCTGGCCAGCCACCAGGCGAAATTGTTTTTGCGCATGGCATTCCAGCGATACAGAGGATTACCCCATAATTGTCCGGTCTTGCTGAAATAGTCAGGGGGAACTCCCGCCACTTTAAGCGGCTTGCCTGCATTATCGAGCCAAAAAAGCTCCTGATGCGCCCAAACATCAGCGCTGTTGTGCGCCACAAAAATGGGAATGTCGCCGATAAGGCCGATGCCGAGGCTTTGGCAATACTGCCGCAGAGCCTGCCATTGACGGAAAAATTGATGCTGAAGGAAAAACTGAAATTTGATTTCATTGTCCAGATCGCGTCTGGCCAAAGCCAGGGCACGCGGGCGGCGTGAGCGCACGTCAGCTTCCCATTGGGTCCACGGCGAACCATTGTGCGCCAGGCGCAGCGCTTCAAAGAGAGCGTAGTCTTCAAGCCAGTGGACATTTTGCGCCCGGAAATTTTCAAAATCGCGGAGCAAAGCGCGGCTTAACGCCTTCTCAAAAGCCGCAAAGACCTTGCGCAGGCGCGGCATCTTAAAGCGTTCCACTGCGGAAAAATCAACCCGATCGTCCGCCGGCGATTTCGGCGCGGTCAAATCTCCGGCTTCAAGATAGCCTTCCTCGGCAAGCCGATGAAGGCTCAAAAGCATGGGATTTCCGGCAAAAGCCGAGAAAGCATTATAGGGGGAATTTCCCGCCCCAGGCGGCACGATCGGCAGCATCTGCCACCACGACTGTTTACAGCCCGCGATAATTTCAGCAAAGCGGTGCGCCTGCGGACCTAAATCGCCGATGCCGTGCGGCCCGGGCAAAGAGGTGGGGTGTAAAAGAACCCCGGCGCTTCGTATGCCTAACTTCATAAAATAATGTAACTACCAAGCATCGTCATGCCCGCGCAGGCGGGCATCCAGTCTGGATTCCCGCTTTCGCGGGAATGACAGAAAAAAGAGCTGAGTAGTTATAATTTTACGCATTTTAGAGGAGGTTCCGTGGGTAAGATGGGGTCAGGTCTTCATTTGTCACTTGTTACAACAAACTGTGGCCGCCATTTAGTTCCTGCCAACAAGTGACAAATGAAGACCTGACCCCATCTCGGATAGGAGGTTTTATGAACGTCAAAGACAAAGTCGTCATGATCACCGGCGCGGCCCGGGGCATCGGTAAAACCGCGGCGCGTCTTTTTTTGGAAAAAGAGGCCAAAGTGGCTGTTTGCGATATTGACGAGGCGGCTCTTAAGACAACAGTTGAAGAACTTGGCGCAGTTAATGCGCAAGCGCTCATCGCGGTCCAGATCAATGTAGCTGAAAGGCCTTCGGTTGATATGGCCGTTAAAACCATTGCGGACAAATGGGGAAAAATTGACGTTTTGATCAACAATGCCGGCATCACCAGGGACGCCATGCTGCATAAAATGACAGAAGGGGATTGGGACAAAGTTATTGCCGTCAACCTTAAGGGAGTTTTCAACTGCACTCAGGCGGTTTTGCCTTACATGACGGCTCAGAACAAGGGGACGATTATCAACACTTCATCCATCGTCGGCGTTTACGGCAACGTCGGACAAACCAATTACGCGGCCAGCAAAGCGGGGATTATTGGAATGACTAAAACCTGGGCCAAAGAACTGGGAAGAAAAGGCATCACCGTCAACGCGGTGGCCCCGGGTTTTACCGTGACGGAAATGCTGGCCACTGTTCCTCAAAATATTTTAGACGCCATCAAAGATAAAACCCCTTTGAAACGCCTGGGCTCGCCGGAAGACATCGCCAATCTATATTTATTTCTCGCTTCCGACGAAGCGTCGTTTATAACAGGCCAAGTCATCGGGGTGGACGGGGGGCTGACGCTATGAGGGGAGGGAGACAAAAAATTTAGGAGGAGCCTATGCCGAAAATTATAGCTACGGGAATGTATTTGCCGGAAAAATTGGTTACAAACGACGAACTATACCGGCGATTCGGGAAAGAAGATTTGGAAAAAATTTTTGAGCGCATCGGTCACGGGGCCAGGTATCATTCGGCCCCGGATGAATCGGCCGGGGATCATGCGGTCAAAGCGGCTCTCATGTCCCTTGAGCGGGGGGGAATCAAGCCGGAGGAAATCGCCATGGTTATCGTGGCAACCGACACCCCGTCTTTTCTTTCACCGGCTACCGCCTCATACGTTCAATATAAGATTGGCGCAAAAAATGCCGCCACCTTTGACGTCAACTGCGCCTGCTCAGCTTTTGTGACGTCGCTGGACATTGCCGGCAAATATATCTCAACCGACAAACAATACAAAACCGCTTTGGTTGTTGGAACTTATGCCATGTCGAAATTCCTTGACCCAAACGATTCCGTTACCTATCCCCTGTTTGGAGACGGAGCCGGAGCCGTCATTCTCCAGCGAGACGATAATCAAAAACATTTCCTGGCTTCAAAACTTATTGCCGACGGCTCTTATTGGGATTACATGGGCATCTACGGCGGCGGCTCGGCTGAACCCGCAGGCGAAGAAATGCTGAAAGCCGGCAAACAATGCGTGCGTATTTTGAAAAAATATCCTCCCACCTTAAACTCAGAAAATTGGCCGCCTTTAATTGAGCAAACTCTTCAAAAAGCCTCCTTGACAGTCAAGGACATTGATTTTTTTATTTTCACCCAAATCCGCCGCTTCACCATCGAGGAAGTCATGCAAAAATTTTCCCTGCCCCTGAACAAAACCCACTGGATCATGGATAAATGGGGCTACACCGGCTCAGCCTGCATTCCCATGACCCTGCATGACGCGATTGAACAAGGCAAATTAAAACGCGGCCAAAAACTCGTTCTTTGCGCCTCGGGCGGCGGCTTTGCCATGGCCTGCCTGGCCATGATTTACTAGCACGCTGGGCCTCTCTGAGGCCCCGGCTAGCACCCGAAGTTCTGCGGAGGGTGTTAGACTAGGACTAAAGTCCTAAAAAATTTTTAGGACCTTTTACTTTCTTTATTGCCCCTAAGACCCAGCCATTTATAGGGCTTTACGGGTATCCTCATATTGATGAACCCCAACCACGCAGAATGTGGAATATTGAATATTGAATGTAGGGAAAAGGCAAAAAAGCCAAAATCTTTTTCCCTGGTTTCTACCCTATATCCCACATTCAATATTCTACATTCACCCAAAAAGTTTATTGCCCTTCTCATCGTAACCTCCCTCATCATCACCACCCCCGGCCTCGACTGCTACCGGGCCTTGGCCGCAGTCATCACCACTTCCGAAGGTCTGGCCGTTGACTGCTCCGTCACAGCGCATCCGGCCTGCCCGCCCGCTGGGCAAGACACGGGGACACGGGGACACG
>JACQWW010000241.1 GCA_016209025.1 Elusimicrobiota bacterium
GCGGAGAACCGGCCCTGCCATACTTGATGGATACTGGTGTCATCATCCAAGACTACGATTGTGCTGTTGGGCTCAAGCTCCAGATTTGAAACAAACCATTCAGGAGGTTCGGCCTGCGGAAGCTTAATGGTTACAGTGGTTCCCGACCCGCCGTCATTCCCGCCCTTACTTTCGTCATTCCCGCGAAAGCGGGAATCCAGTTTCCCGTCTCCGTGTCCCCGCGTCTCCGTGTCCCCGCGTCTTATGCTGGCTATCCCCAAACTTCCTCCCCATAACTCCAGGCTGGTCCTGGCATGGTAAAGCCCCAAGCCGGAGCCGCCGGACTTGCCGTGGGTTTGGCCTTTCTGACCGAGCTTGGACAAGATTTCCGGCGGGATGCCTTTACCGTCATCTTGAACCTTAAGTAAAATCTGGCCGGTATCGCAAGCCAGGGAAACCGTTACTATGCCCTTCTCGCCTAACGCTTCTACCGCGTTGTTGATTAAATTCGACAACACTCGCTTAAACTCGGTCGGCTGTATCTTGGCAAAAAGCCCATAGGACGAAGCGTCAAGACCGCCTTCTATCTCGATACCGATTTTGGAACGAAACTGTAGGCGTTTTTCCGTGATGAGGGGGTCAATAAGGCTGGAAAGGAGCTGGATGGTGGCCGGTTCGGAAGCGGCCGAAGGGGCGGCGGTTTTTCTGGATGTAGTTTTAATCTCCCGATTTTTCTCAATCAGGTCATTGGCAATATCGCGGATGCGAGAGGTCGCGCTGCGAACAATGATCCGCTTTTCTTCCGGAAGCTGTGACACATCTTTTAGAACGGAGTCCAGAGCAGCCAAGGGAGAGCGAATATCATGAGCTACCTGGGCGCTGAGTTCGAGTAAGGCCTCGGATACGGATTGCCTCCGGCTTAATTCATTGTGTTGCTGATTTCTTCGCCGCATGGCATCCAGTTCGGCAATTCCCAGCGTTGTCTCCTCGTTGAGCCCCCCACAGAGAGGCTCAATGACCTCGGTCTCAAATCGTTTGCGCGCTCGGGCCAGGATCAACATAAGCGACACCAATAAAATCGTCGTAATAGTCGTCAACACCGCCAAAAAGGCGAAGGTTTTAGGCGTATTGATTATGAAAACAAATTCATAATCAGCCACTCCGATGGCGTTTCTGCGCACCATCCAATGAAGAAGGTTCCCAGATTTCTTTAAACATGGGTCTGCGCCGGAGGGCGGGTACATGAGATCGGCCATCCCGCTCCGCAGAGCTTCGGGGACGGAGTTTGGGCCAGAGGCCCTAGCCGTTGATCCGTGGCAAAGAGCCGCCCTGGCCGCATCAGAATTCTGCAATCCAGCGATGAGAGTCGCCTCGATGAGCGGCCTATTATCTTGCTGAATTCCAAGGCTTGCGGTCTCAACCATACGTTCAATCCGCCGAATCTGAGAAGAGTATTCGTTATAAGCCAAATAGACAAGATACCCGGTCTGAAGAGAAAGAACCACCCCAATGGCAAACGCGATGGGGCGCTTAACGTTTCTGCCGATCCACTGCCGTAGTTCGATCATTTCGGTTCAAAAATCGTTATCCGATGGTTATTGCGGTTTATAAAACTCTCGGCGATGCGAACCTTGTCCGAGTTATAGGCTACTGTCTTATAGTCATAGCCCAGGTGCACATAGGGGACTTCTTGGAGTATTGCCCTAGCCACTTTTTGGTAGTGGGGGGCCAGTTGGCTGCGATCTAGGATTTCGCGGCCGGCATCGAGCAGGTTTCCAATACCATCTCTGTCCATCATCGGAGAAAAGATCGCCCCATTTTTCCCTAGTATGTGATAAAGCCCATCAGGGTCGCCGTTGTAGACAGAAAAACCGCCAAATAATAGATCTGGCTCATGGGTCTTGTATATCATCTCAAGATAGCGTGAAAATTCAACCTTCCCGGAATTTTTAGTTAGTGTTATGCCTGCGCTGTTTAACAATGAAACGAACCATTGACAATCTCGAACAAAGGCTAAATAAATAGGTTTCCTTCGAGAAGCTTCTATAAGCCCAGGAATATGCCCGTTCCCTTGTAGAATTAATTTTTCAACTTCAGTATCCGACAGCCTGCCGGGCTGGAACGTGAGGAAGCTTTGAGAGTCCAGAATAAGACGCCGCGCTTTGAGCTCTTTTTGCAGGTAAGAATCACGAAGGTTTTTGTAGATTAAAGCTTGTAGGGCCAGGCGGTGATTTCGATCGGAGAAAAGGCGCCCAGGTAAGCCGTTGATTTCTACTATGACATGGGTTGCCTCCTGACCAAAAGCACATTGAATCTTCCCTGTTTGGCCTTCGGCACACTCCGGCAGATTGGCCGTTTCAGCAGAGATCAGCGTATCAATCTCTCCTGACAACAGCTTCTCGCCGGCGGTCTTCGGCGGTGTTACTATGATCTTGACTTCTTTAAATCTTGTCTCAACCCCCTTATAGTGTTGGTTCGGTGTCAGGATTAAGATTCCGTCTCTTTCCTCCATGGCGTAAGGGCCCGTTCCGATAGCGCGTCCGGCGATTAACTTATACGCGGAATATCGCACTCCACCCAAATACTCCACTGCCACGCGCGCGGGTTTTTCGTACTCGATTTCCAACAGATCGTCGCCTTTGACGATTATCCCTTCGATCGTTCCCTTTTCGGCAAAAGCATTAAAACCCTTTACGCTGTAGAGGGCATCCGCCACGGACTTATTGCTGGACTTGGGTGCCATCCGAAGCCCGTCTTCCCATGACCTTTTGTAATCAGCCGCAGTGAGATGGGAGCCGTCGGAAAAGCGCCGGCTTGTGTCAATTTTAAACCGGATGGCGCGATGGTCATGGCTGATTTCCCATGAAGCGGCTCCCAAGGGCTCAATTAATCCGTTCCCCCCACGTCGGACCAGCGGCTCAAATTGGTTATCCATGACCGTAGCTCCATAAACAGAGTGCTGTAATGGCGGCAGTGTTGTACTCCAATAGACTGGAATACCGACCAACAGTGTTTTATCTACAATTGTCATGCGGCCCTCCTTCAAAAGCAATATGCCTAATCCGGCGCCACATAGGATAAGTAAGAATAGGCACTTTCGATTTGCTTTTAAAAAAGCCGGAATCAGCTTTAGCAACATATCCTGCGGTAGACGTAATTAGACACGCGTCGTATATGAACACCCAGTCTTCGAACAAACCTTGATTTACCTTTAATTTGACTATCTAAAACAGACTGGCGATCTGCTATGAAGCGGCACTTTCACCACCATTTTTCGCCAGATCATTATCTGAAACGCCGGCTATTCCTATCTGCGCGATGCTGAGCGCAGACTGGGCTGCAAACGCAACCGATACTATCGGCGCCAATGCCAATAGCAAAAGAATGCAATGTTTTATTTGTTGTTTCATGATACCTCCCTAGACATGGAATCCAGCCAGCAGGCTGGATCTTTTTTAAGAAAACTTTCCGTGGCGGCAAACGAAGCGTTTCGGTCGCCCCCGCACCATTCGTAGTGCCGGCATATGCCGCATCCTTCGATTTTTCTATCGCGCAAGGCTTTCATGATGGGATGTTTCAGAAATAGGTTTTCAAGCCCTTCTTCCAAAATATTGCCCAGTCTGAAATCGGTGCGGCTGGAAACTTTAAGATTCCCTTGGTAGTCAACGACCAAACCTTGAAATCCCGCCTTGCCGTTGGCTCCCAGACTTGGATCAATAAGGTGGAACAGCGGCATGTCCGTATTGGTTGGGATGGCCGTCTTTTTGGAAGCCTTTAATATGGCCAAATAGGCTTTGTGAAGTTCGGGTCCTGAAAGCGCGCGATCCTTATGATTTTCTTCCAACAGACGAGCGTTTCCTTGAGAAATGAACCGGGTAAAGTTCATGGATGCGGGTTTTAACCTGGAGGCCGTTTCAAAGAAATCATCAATCCAGAATGAAGTCCGACGGGAAAGGGTCGCCAGAAAAAACGCGTTCAAACCCTCGGCTTGCAGGTTCTTGAGACCCGCGAGAGCGCAATCAAAATTTCCGGGCCCGCGAATCAAATCATGCCTCTCTTTATCGGGGCCATCCAGAGAAATTTGAAAATCCGCGTTGAACTGAGCAAGCGTTTTTGCCAATTCTTGGGTTAGCCTCGTCGCGTTGGTGAGAACATTGATTCTCACCCCCGGCCATTTAAAGTTCAATTCATTCAGCATGGGAAGGAATATAGGGCTTAGCGTTGGTTCTCCCCCGCAAATGGTAAATCTGGGCTTGAGATGAAGTTTTGCGGCCAAGCGTTCGTATTGGTCGAGTATCCTTTGCCAACCCGGCAAGTCTAAAGCGCCGTCGTTGGAGTGGTGTGCTTGGTAACAATGCGCGCAATTTAGATTGCAGGCGTTTGTAATGTTGAGCTGAATTGATAGAAATTTTTGACTGCCGGTGAATCTCAAGAGGCTTCCGACGACGAAGTCTTTTAGTTGATTGAAAATCATATTAAACGCAAGTGGATGCCCGCCGGCCATTTATGGCAGTTCCAGCGTTTCCTGCGCTAAATTAATTGTAGGCCGCATTATAAGTGCAATCCAGGGTCTATGGACCCTATCATCAATGGGCCTTTCGACCCAAAGTTTCAACCCAAATGACATGGAACGGAAACTGGCGGGATGGACCAAGCCGAAAATTATGCTTCCCCCTTTTTGTCGGTTGGTTGTAATAGCGCATCGCCCCGACATCTGTTAAAGCTGGCGATGTCTTGGACAAGTTTTTCAGCCTGTTGTTTCATAAGTTCCAAGAGTTCGCGTCTCTCCTGATCGGAAGCGTTTCTTAAAAGCCCAGCCGCGCTTTTAAGGCTGGCGCATTTGGAGTTGACGTCGTGAATGAACCCTTCGACCCGTTCGACAGGGCAGGCTGCGCTTGCCTCGGCTTTGCTCGGCATGGGCGGGGCAAATTGTTTAGAGGGCTCCGGTTGTGTTGCGCTCATGCGGTCAGCCCCTCTTTGGCTTCGGCACCTTTGACACCGGGAGCAGGAACACTGCTTGCGGGAGTTGCTAAGGCGGCTTGGCCATGGTTTTTATTCCTCCCCATCTTTCGCAGGGGAACCCGGAGTCTTCTAAGCGAATCATAAAGCATGCGGCTGGAAATTTTGAGGTCTCTCATGGTGGCGTATTTCCTGTTGTTATGGGCCTTGAGACCTGTTTCCACAATGCCGTCAATGAACCGGTCAACAGCTTCGTTCAGGCCTTGTCTTAAGGCAAAGCGGTATTGTTCATCAGTCATGAAGCCTGAGGCGCCTTCTTCAGGGCGCAGGCTATTTA
>JACQWW010000247.1 GCA_016209025.1 Elusimicrobiota bacterium
CCGGACTCCGCCTAAAACTCAATCTGCCCTTCTTCAGGCCATGCAGGAGTATGCGGTGACCTATAACGGCGTTACCTACCCTATCGCCCAGCCTTTTTTTGTGCTGGCCACGCAAAATCCGATTGAGCAGGAAGGGACTTATCCTTTGGCTGAGGCGCAATTAGATCGTTTTTTCTTTGAGATTAAGATTGATTATCCGAGCGCCGAAGAGGAACTGGCTGTTATCCGGCGCACGACTGCCGGCGAAATGCCCCAGGCCTCCAAGGTGATGACGGCTGACGAGGTTATTGAGACGCAGCAGCTGGTCCGCGAAGTGCCGGTGGCCGAGCATATAGAGCGGGCGGCTCTGAGCATTGCCCGGCGGACAAGGCCGGATAATGAGGAGGCGCCGCCGATTGCGCGCGAATTTCTAGCTTGGGGCGCCGGGCCGCGGGCCACTCAAGCCCTGATCTTAGCCGCCAAAGCCAAGGCTGTTTTAGACGGCAGAAACGCGCCTTCAAGCGAAAATCTAAAAAACGCCGCTTATCCGGTTTTGCGCCACAGATTGATTTTGAATTTCAAAGCCCGCAGTCAGAATAAATCCGAAGAAGAAATTATCGCCGAAGTTTTAGGGGTCAGGTCTTGACATTTGACATTTCTAGAAAATGGGGTCAGGTCTTCATTTGTCATTTGTTGCAACAAACCTTTGGCCGCCTTCAAGTCTCTACTAACAAATGACAAATGAAGACCTGACCCCATTTTCCCCCGAAGACCTGACCCCATGTCTTATCTTGACCCCGAAGTTTTAGCTCGCCTTGAAGGACTGCGGCTTTATCCGCGATTTGCCGAAAAAAGCGCTGCGGCCGGCTCCAAATTGACCCATTCGGCCAAAGGATCGAGCCTCGAATTCGTTGATTACAAAATCTACACGCCGGGCGACGATCCCCGGCGCATTGACTGGAAGGTTTTCGGCCGCAAAGACAGATATTTCCTGCGCTCTTATGAAGGGGAAACCAACTGTAATCTATGGGTCGTTTTGGACGCCAGCCGTTCCATGTCGTTCAAGGGGCCGCAGGCAAAGATGTCCAAATGGGATTTTGCCTGCAAAACCGCCCTGGGCCTTGTTTACGTAGCCCTTAAAAACCGCGACGCCTGCGGCTTGGCTTTATTTGCCGACGGGCTTCTTGAGATCATCAGACCAAAGTCAAGCTGGGAAATTTTAAGCCAAAGCGCTCATGTTCTCGATAGTTTTAAATCATTCGGCTTGCAAACAGCGTTTGAGAAAAGTTTTAAGAGCCTTGCCGGCGAGACTGCCAAGCGCTCGCTCATGGCAGTCATTTCTGATTTTTTTGGCTCAAACACGGAGGAGCCGGCCGGGGCTTTTGAAGCTTTGGCCGCAGAAAAACACGAATTGCTCGCCATGCGGATCGTTGATCCTTTTGAAGAAGAACTTTCCGGCCTGGCGCCCGGCCCCTGCCGTCTTTTGCCGCTTGAGGTAGGCCGGGAAAAAGCCATGGAAATTGATTTTCAGGAGATTCAATCGGAATACCGGCAACGCTGGAGACAGGAAGAACAGGCTTTTGCCAGGCGGCTTGGCCGGCGCAGGATTGATTATGCCGTCTTTAGAACACTCGAAGACCCCGGCAGCGCCCTTGCCCGCTATTTAACCCAGCGCTCCGGCGCCGGACCAACTGAATTTTGAGTTTTCGGCAATCATGCTGAGTTTTTTTAGTCCTCTCTATGTCACAGCCGGGATCGCGGCGGCCGGGTTTGTGGTCTTTATTCATTATTACAGCCGCCGGGCGGCGCGCCGGGAATTTGCTTTCAGCAATTTGCGGCTGTTGCGGGAAATCCTTTATGCCAAACTGCCGAAAAAAAGACTTGCGGACGCGCTGTTGGCTTTTTTGCGCGCCGCGGCCGTTTTGATGATTTTTCTTTTTCTTGCCAAGCCGCTTTTGCGCGGTGTGGCCGGCAGGGATGAAAGCCGGCGGGGCCGCGGTAAAGATGTTTTTTGGTTCGTCGTTGATGTGTCTTATTCCATGGGATTTAAGGATGCGGGAGGGATTACCGCGCTTGAGCGCGTGCGCCAGGCCGCCGGGTTGACGGCCGAGGTTTTAAAAAGGACTTATCGAAATTGCCGGATCGGACTTTTGTCTTTTTCCGATGCTGTTGAGGGGAATCTGATTTTAGCGCCGACGCATGATATCGTCCTTTTGCGCCAGAGTCTTGATCGTCTTGCTGTTTTGCCGAAGCAGACCGGGCAGGCGGCGTGGGTTGAATGGTTGGCCGCAGGGAAAAGGGACGGTCCCCATGAAATCGGGGGGGTATTTGTTTTCACGGATATGGCAAAACATGGTTTTAATGACGAACAAAAAAACTCCCCGCCCTCTCAATTAAACAGGGACGGCCCCCCGATAATTTTCATTGCCGCCGGCTCCGGCTCAGGCAAAAACCGCCGCCTGGCCGCGGTTTATGACGAAAATAAGGGCGAGGCTGAAATAAGAATTGATTGTTTTGGAGATGATCGGGGAAAATCGCCGGTAGCTTTACGCATCGAAGAGGCGGAAAAAGGTTCGGTTTTGGCCGCCATGCGCGTTAATGATTGTCAGGCGTCAACCGTGCCGCTGGAGCGGTTTCTTCCCGGGGCGCCGGCAAAAGAGCGCGCCCTGCTTCTTAAACTCGAACAAGACCGCCTGCCTATTGACGACACGAGGCCCTTGGCCATTGCCAGGCCGGTCCGAGGCGGCGTTTTGATCATTGACGGAGAGCCTGGCCGCCGGGCCGATGAAGGGGAGAGTTTTTATGTCCGCGAAGCATTGAAAAGCATGCGCTATGCCGGCCGCTGGAGCTGGATCGTCGAGGAAGAGGCAAACAGAATTTTCAATGAACCGTCCCGATCGGCCGGGGCCTCTGGCCCTAACTCCGTCCCCGAAGCACTGCGGAGCGGGGCGGCCGCCGCGCAGCAAATATGGCTTCTTAATGCCCATAAGCCGGCGCCGGCCTTTGTTTCATTTTTACGCAATTTTATCCAGGACCGCCGCCATAAATTGATCGTAAGTTTGGGGCCGGGCTCGGATTTAAAAAATCTGGGGGAGCTTTTGACGGTCTTATTCGGCCAGGCTCAGGAGGCAGGGGAGGGCAGGCTTGCGATCAAGGGATTAAGGCAAAAAGATGAAAAGTGGCTGGGGAATTTTTCGGCGACGATTTTCAATGAAACCGATTGGAGAAAAATTAAGGTCAATAAGTATTTTCCAGCCGTCAATCTCCCTGATTCCAGCGAAACTTTGCTTGCTTTCGAAGTTCCCGGCAAAGAGGAAATTCCTCTTTTGATTAAACTTAATTCGTATCAGGCGCAAATTTTTTTGTTGACAACCACCATAGACGCGGGCTGGACGAATCTGCCCTTTAAAGGCGCCTTTCCCGTCATAATCAGGGGATTGCTTGAGGCGGTTGTCTCGGAGCCTTTGGCGCGCGAGGCCCAAGTCGGCGGTTATTGGACGGCGCCGGCGCAAACTCTGGGCTATTCAAGCGTGTCTTTAATATCGCCGTCGGGCCGCAAATTATCTCCAACTTATCCCAGCCACTCTCCCTTAGGGAGAGGGCAGCTTGGCCCCACCACTCCACGGGAGTCGGTGGGGGGTGAGGGGGATTCCGGGTTCATCTGCCTCGGCCCCCTTGAAGAACCTGGTTTCTATAAATTTTCCTGGGGCGGCTTGCCTGTTTCAGGGCTTCGCGAGGAACTGCCGCAAATTCTTGCTGCTTATTTGCCGGATAATGCCCCTGAATCGGATTTGACGCGGGCAGTGGGCCGCGATCTGAAAGTTTTGCTTGGCGCCGGCGCGAAATGGACGATAATACCCATGTCCGAGGTTTTTAAAAATCCCAAAAAAGCTTCGATGTTTTTGGCGGCCAAGGAGATTTCCCGGCCGGTTCTTTTGGGAGTTTTTTTGTTGCTTGCCGCCGAATCATTAGTGGTGCTGTTAAAGCCAGGGAATAAGGGAACGAGGCATTGAGGGAATAGGGGACAAGGGGATAATGAAAAAGAAAATTTTTTACATTCTTGTTTTTATCATCTTATTCCCCTATTCCCTTATTCCCTTATTCCCTTTTCGTGCTGACCAGCTTCGTATCGGCATTTTGCGCCACGGCGAATCTTCGCAATATGATCCTTATCCGACTGTTTGGAGGGATGCGGCGCGGGCTTTGGAAGGAGCGACGAGCATAGAGGCGGACCCCATGGTCAAGGAAATCATTGATGCGTCGGCGGATGATCTGGGCCGCCATGCCTTGATTTTCTGGGTGCTGACCGGCCGCTTAAACATTTGGAGCGCTTCAGAAAGAAAAAATTTAAAAAATTGGGTTGTCTTGGGCGGCGGCACGATGGTTATTATGGGAGCCGAGGGGATTGGCGGAGCGGCGGAGCGGCGCAGCGGCGCAGAGAAAGAAGGCGATTTGTTGGATAAGCAGATACGCGGGGAAATCGAGGCGATTTTTGAAGGCTCGAAACTCGAGATTATTCCCCAAAACCACGCTATTTTTAAATCTTTTTATTTGGCGCGCCGGGTCGGCGGGGTATTGGAAAGAAGCCGTGTTCTTTACGGCATAAAAACAGGCGAACGCTACGGCGTGATTTACAGCAGAAACGACCTGCTGGGAACATTGTTGCGCGATTCTCAGGGCAGTTATCTTTTCGGATGCTATCCTGGCGGCGAAGATCAAAGAAAAGAGAGCTTCAAGCTCATCGTCAATATTTTTCTTTACGCGCTGACCGGCACATATAAACAAGACGTCATACATGCGCCGTTTATCGAGCAGAAGCTTAAACATTAAAAATGGAATTTTCGCATAAAGACGCGGTTTTTTTTGCCGCGGCTGCGTTGGCCGCGATCAGCTTGTTTCTTCTCTTTTTGCCGTTCGCCGGTTCAGCCGGCGAAAAAAAGAAGGCCGGCATACTGCTCGCTTTGCTGCGCGCCGGCGCCATGGCGCTTTTATTGATCGTTTTAGGCGGCATGCATTTTAAGAAAAAAGCCCGGCCGGACCGCTGTCCGGAGTTGGTTCTTCTGGCGGATATTTCAAGGAGCATGGCCGATGACAAGGAATTACTTGGGCCGGTTTTGGAGAATATCCAGGCTTGGGCCGGCAGGCATCAGGTTGTTCTGCGGACCTACGCCATCGGTTTGGAAATCCGGCCGGTCAAGCATCCTGCCGAAGTTTTACGCTTGGCTGAAGCTGCCGTCCACGTAGACTCTCTGGCAACCGGCCCGCCGAAGCTCCCGGCAAGCCGCCTCCAGACCTGAAAGCAGTTTCAGCCTGTGCCGGGTGGTTCCATACCGCCGGGCCAGCTCTCCCCAACTGGCGGTGTGGATTCCGGGCGGGAGATTCCCCCGTCGATCGAAGGCCGGTATCATACCACAATTATACAACGACCCGACAAGAGCATGGGGAACCGGGTAGAATCCTTTTGCTGGAAAGGCGAAAGGAGTTACACGGATGCGCCATTCTTGGCCGAAAGGCACCCGGTTCAAGGAA
>JACQWW010000248.1 GCA_016209025.1 Elusimicrobiota bacterium
CCTGCCTGTTGCCCTTGTGGTTGTTGACAGGGATTTAAAAGTTATTTATGCCAATGATCAGATGAAAAGGGTTCTTGAACATGAGCCCAAAGAGGTTGACGAGAAATTCCTTTCGCATATTGAGAGGATGGGCATAAAGGAGCTGAATTTGGAGGCATTTAAGAATACCATTTTGAAACTTTTTACCTCGAAGGAACCAGGGATTGAAACGATTGATTTGGGGAAATACGCATTTATGAGTTCAACCAAGATTGTGATCTTACGGGAGCAAGGCAAACAGGAGGTTGTCGTTACCGCTTTCCGCGGAGAAAGACAGGCAGGCAAAGTGTAATGGGGTCAGGTCTTCATTTGTCATTTGTTGGCAGGAACTAAATGGCGGCCACAGTTTGTTGTAACAAATGACAAATGAAGACCTGACCCCTTCCCCCGTGTAGTGTCTAAAAAAGTCCTAATCGTTGATGACGACTCCCTCATTTGTGAGCAATTAGCCAAAGAACTCCAGCGCAATTTCTTCGAAACCCATCTGGCTTATACCGGCCGGCAAGCCTGGGAATTCATTGAGACCAACCAGATTGATGTCGTGCTTTTGGATTTGAAATTGCCGGATATGGACGGCTTGGACCTGTTAAAACAGATCAAAGACCAACAGCCTGCTGTCGAGGTGGTGGTGGTTACTGGCTATGGAACCCAGGAGATTGCCGTCGGGGCCTTGCGCCGCGGCGCCATTGACTATATCGAGAAACCCATTGACTTGGAACAAATCGGCGCGGCTCTGGGCCGGGCCATAGAAAAGATAGAGGAAAAGAAGGAATTGGCTTACAAGAGCACCATCCTGGTGATTGACGATGACAAAGAAATGGTGGCGCGGCTTAGAAAAATCCTGGAAAAGGAGGGCTATGCCACCTTCGGCGGTTATAGCGGCTGCGAAGGTCTGGAAATTATCGGCAAGCACAAAATTGATGTTGTTATTACCGATGTCAAGATGGGGCCCATGAGCGGCCTTGAGGTATTGAAAAAGGCCAAAGGGCTCTATCAAGATATTGAAGTAATCATGGTAACGGGTTACGGGGAGCAGGAATTGGCGGTGGAGGCATTAAGGGCCGGAGCAATTGATTATCTCCAGAAACCCGTTAACTTGGATGAGTTGATCCACGCGATAGCCAAGGCGATTGAAAGGATCAATCTTTACCGCACCCGGCTTTACCGTAATCGGGAACTTAAAATCTCATCGGAAATTGTGGCCAAGATGAATGAGGAACTCGAAAGGCTGATCGCGGAACGGACCAAAAAACTCACCCAAACCCAGGCGCAATTGTTTCAGACCTCGAAATTGGCTACTTTGGGCGAGATGGCCGCGGGCTTGGCGCATGAGATAAACCAGCCCTTGGGCGGGATCGCCTTGGTGGCCAAAAATATGAGCAAGTTGCGGGAAAGAAATAAGCTTAGCGATGCGGAGTTGGAGCGCGCCCTGGCCGATATTGACAAATCGGTCCGCCGGATGACGCGAATCATTGAACACATCCGCACCTTTGCCCGCCAGGATACGCTTAGGTTCATTCAAGTGGACATCAACGAACCGATAGAATCGGCTTTGAGTTTATTGGGAGAGCAATTGCGGCTCCATGAAATAGAGGTGGTTAAAGATTTGGCGCCTGATTTGCCCAAGATTATGGGCGAGCCCTACCAGATTGAGCAGGTTATTATCAATCTCGTTGCCAATGCCCGCGATGCCTTGGATAGCAAAGGCGAGCAGTCCAAGGCGGCGGGTTCCAAATATCAAAAAAGTTTGACGATTAAGACCGAATCGCTCAATGAAAATATTTCAATTACCGTGGCGGATAACGGCGCCGGCATGCCGCCGCAAATCAAAGAAAAGATTTTTAATCCGTTTTTTACCACCAAAGAAGTGGGCAAGGCCACTGGCCTGGGATTGTCCATCAGTTACGGGATCATCCAGAATCATCAAGGCACGATCGAGGTGGAAAGCGAGGAGGGCAAGGGCGCGGTATTTAAGGTGAAATTGCCGGTCAAGTGATGGCTAAAATATTGGTTATTGACGATGAAGAAATCATTCGGGAACGGCTCAAGAGCCTGCTTACCTTGGACGAATACGAGGTCTGTGTCGCGGAAGACGGCCCGAAGGGCTTGGAAGTATTTCAAAGCGAAAGTCCCCAGGTAGTCCTGCTGGATATTAAGATGCCCGGGATGGATGGCATCGAGGTCTTGCAAAGGCTCAAAAAGTCCGCGCCGGATACCGAGGTCATTATTATCACGGGTCACGGCGGCATTGAAACCGCTATCCAGGCTCTGCGCGAAGGGGCATTTGATTATGTCAACAAACCCATTGAATATGATGAATTGGTCCTTAGTCTTAAACGCGCCCTGGAACGCCGGCAGTTACGCGAGCAGCTAAGCCAACATGTCAAGGATTTGGAGCGGGCCAATCAAGAATTAAGGCACAAGCAGGCGCAGCTTATTCAGGCGGAGAAGATGGCTGCGATCGGCACCCTGGCCGCCGGGGTTGCCCACGAGATTAATAATCCCTTGACGGCCATCACTATGAATACCGCTTTCCTTTTGGAGGCGCTCAAGGGCGATGAATCCAAGTTTAAAAAACTCCGAATCATTGAAAAACAGGCTGATCGGGCTGTGGAAATCGTCAAAGGCCTGCTTACCTTTTCCCGAAAGGGCAGTGAGTCTAAAAAGATATTAAGCGACATCCATCAGATTATTGAAGACGCCCTTAAGCCGGTTGAGCACCAGATGGCCTTGGGCAATATTAAGTTGGCGCGCGAGTTTGGTTCTGATTTGCCGGCCCTGCTGGTCAACCCGAACCAAATTCAGCAAGTCTTTCTTAACATCATCACTAACGCCCGCGATGCCATGCTTGATGGCGGACAGCTTACCATTAAGACCAGACGGTTTTCCCTCCCCCTTGAGGGGGGAGGGCTGGGTGGGGGTGATTTTACACCCTCGAGAATTGACCCCTCACCACCCCCTCTCCCCCAGGGGGAGAGGGCATTCAGGGAAGTTGTGGCGGGGGGGGTAGTGGTTGAATTTTCCGATACCGGGCAGGGAATCCCAGCCGAAGAGTTATCCAAGATTTTTGACCCTTTCTATACCACCAAGAAGCCGGGACAGGGGACCGGCTTGGGTTTGTACATCAGTTACGAGATTATTAAAAGTCATAACGGAGAGATTGTTGTGAAAAGCGAAGTGGGCAAAGGCGCCACCTTCACGATAACTCTGCCTGCGCACATCTAAAACGAGGGACGAGGGGGAAGGGGTCAGGTCTTCATTTGTCATTTGTTACAACCCCGCTACGCAGGGCTCCGAGGGCGGAGATACGGCCAGAGGCCGTGGCCGCAAACTGTGGCCGCCATTTAGTTCCTGCCAACAAATGACAAATGAAGACCTGACCCCTTCCCCGTTAGCGAATTTCCATCTTGTATTTTTAACATCCCCCTGTTAGCCTTTCGGTATGCCAGGGTTGAGTTTGGGGGCCGGGGCGCATATTGGAGCCAAGGTAACTCCACAGGTGTGGGGCCGGGTGAAGCTCTCTCATTTCATGGAGCTTGGCGAGGATGAGTTCCGGCAAGCGATCGGGCAACTGGAAGAGAGCCCCCTTTTCAAGAGGCTCATCTCACCGGATAACCTTGAGGATAAGATTATTTGCCGCCAGCGTTTTCCGGACACCGACCTAACCCATCATTGCCGTGAACTGATAGAAGGGCGAATAGCCGCGGATGCCCCTTTTGACTGGGCAGCTCTTTTTCAGGAGCGGCAAGGCGCCGTCCAAGAGGCAAAGAAGATAGGACTCGAGAATTTTAAACGATTTTTCCTTTACGCAGGGGAGAGCCTGAGTCCTGGAGAGATCGCGCGGGCATTGAAGATTACGCCTGAGGCAGTCAAAACCCTGAGGGCATTGGCTGATGATTTTTGTTTACTGGATCTTAGCCATCCCACCGTCATCTCTTCGAGGTCAGCGGCCGCCATACCCGACGCAATGATTGCTTCGGTTGAAAAAAAAGGTTGGAAGTTTAGAATCGGATATTTCGCGGGTCATTATGCGCGCGGCCACTACGTGATAGATTACAAAAGACTCTACCAAGCGAAGCTTCAAAACCGGTTTTCGAAAGGGGAACTCAGGGATATCCAGCGTCTGATAACAAAGATCGAGTTGATAAACACCCGCCAGACAATCCTTTATCAGATACTTAAGATCTTAATCGAGACACAGACAGACTACTTTAGGGGCAGCCCCGCGGGTAGAGCCGCGGGACCCAGGAGCACCGGAGGTGCGAGGGGGGGTGAAGAAAGCCTGAAACCGCTTACCCAGCAGGATTTGGCGCGGCGCCTGGGAGTCAACAGAAGCACCGTTAATCGAGCCATCCGCCATAAATCCCTGGAGACGCCTTGGGAAGAACAAAAGACCTTGAGGTTCTTTCTTATAAACCGCAAGCGTTTTGTCAAGAACATCCTGTCGAGGATGAAAGATTCAAACGGCGGACATGCCGACGAGGCGCTCGCCGGGATTTTCGGCAAGAACTACGGCATCAAACTGGCGCGCCGGACGATCTGCGCCTATCGGCACGAACTAATGACGAAGGACGAAAGACGAAGGACGAAAGACGAAGGACGAAAGATAGAATCGTCCATCGTCCTAGCGAAGCGGTCGTCCATCGTCCATCGTTGAAATATGTCTGAATATCCCCGCCTGCTCATTATTGATGACGATGAAACCTTTGCCAACGATCTTGTTGAGAGTCTGTCCGAGTTGGAATACAAGGTGCTCACGGCTCGCGATAGGCTTGCCGGGGCCAGGATTCTAGCCCAGAAGAAAGTCCCGGTTGTCCTACTGGGGATGAACCAGTCTAAAGAGGCCACGCTGGAAGATTTGCGCTGGATCAAGGAGCACTTCCCCTTAGTCGAGGTGATTGTTTTTGCCCAGCGGGGCCAGTTCAGAACAGCCTTCAGCGCGATGAGCTTGAATGCATATGATTTCCTGGTCAAATCTCCCAACATCGCGGAATTTGTCCCCATTATTGACCAGGCATATCGCAAGGCCCATGACCATTACAGAAGGAAAACCTCGCGCGGGCAGGCCTGGTCCAAGATAAAGCCTGAATTCTCGGAAATGCTTGGGGTCAGTCCGCAAATTCAGATGGTCCTTGATCTGATTACCAAGGTCGCCCCGACAAATTCCTCCGTGATTTTATTGGGTGAGACAGGCGTCGGCAAGGAAATGGCGGCGCGTTTGATTCATCAAAACAGCCGCCGCCGAGACACGGGTTTTGTTGCCATTAATTGCGGCGCGATTCCGGAAAACCTGCTGGAAAGCGAACTTTTCGGGCATGCCAAGGGCGCCTTCACCGACGCGGTCAGCCTTAAAGAAGGTCTCATTGAGGAAAGCAATAGGGGAACCCTATTCCTCGATGAGGTGAGCGAACTCGGATTGGCTTTGCAAGTGAAGCTTTTGCGGATGGTTGAGACCGGCGTCTTTAGACGTTTGGGCGAAAACAAGGAAAGACATGCGGACCTCAGGATTGTCTGTGCGGCTAATTGTGATCTCATTGAGGCTGTCAAATCCGGGCGGTTTCGCGCTGATCTGTATTATCGTTTGGCCGTGGTAACCATCAGTATCCCGCCTTTGAGGAGCCGGCGTGATGACATCCCACTTCTAGCAGAGCACTTCCTAAGGCAATGCGAACCTCCTCAAAAGGGCGCCCAAAAGGGGCTCTCTTCCGGCGCCATACAAATGTTGGTGGAGTATGATTGGCCGGGAAGCGTGCGGGAAGTCAAGAATGTAATGGAGAAGCTGGTTGTTCTAAGTGAAGGCAAAATCGTAACGGCTCGCGATGTGGCAAACGCAATCCCTGGTCTTGAAGCTCCGGTCCCAGAGGGACACAACGCAGCCGGGGCAGCGGATTCCTTGGTGTCGTTAGAGGAGGCCGAGAAGCGCCATATTCAACGCGTCCTAGAC
>JACQWW010000249.1 GCA_016209025.1 Elusimicrobiota bacterium
TCCATTTGCACGGCGTCGTCCTTGGTGAAGAGGATTTTTTTGAGATCTTCGAGACTAAAAGCAACGCTCGAAGTTTTCGACGACGCTTTCTTTTTGATCATACGCAAGTATTATACCATCGTTTCTGTCTATTTTACTTAGTTTCTGGTAAGGCGGCATTTTTTGCCCAGCTCCCGGGCTGCCCGCTCCCGCAAGTCCATAAGCTGCTTTAAGTTGCGGCGCACAAACTGAAACATCCGCTTGTGCGCCCTGAGGCGGGTTTTTTCCTTGGGCTTGGCAAGCTTCGAGAAAGTTACAAAGACTTTGCGAGCCGTCCGGCTGTAGGTGCGGTAGAGGACTTTGAGGCCTCTGTCCTTGGCCTGCTTAAACAGACGCAGGACTTCACGGCGGCAACGTTCCAAAAGCCGGATGTCGGTGGGATAGATAATGTCGTCAGGGACGCAGGTTGTGTCGAGGATCAGCTTGTTGCCGCGCTTAAGAGACTTGCCCCGAGCGGCCGAGGTCAAAACTTCCTCGATGAGAGCCATGCCCTCGGCTCCGATCTTGGCCCGGAAGTTGGAGAGTCCCGTGGCCGGGTTCATGTAACCGGCGGCCTGGGCGGGCGTGAGGCCGCAAAAGCGCTGGGCGTAGATGTTTTCCTCGACACAGCGGACCATCTCGCGGTCGGGGAGATTCTTGATGTGTTTTAAGATGAGTGTTCCAGCCTGGGCCCGCAGAGGGCCGCTGGGACGCCCCTGGTCAGGGCTGTAGAAGGCCCGAAGCTGGTCGAGAAAATTTTCCCAATGGATGGCGCCGGCGAACCGCAGCAGGGGGTGGCTCTCATCGAAAACAAACTCGACGAAAGGCAGATCGGCAAATTGCAAACGGCGGTCTTCTTTGACGTACATAAAGTCATGCCTCCTTGGAGATCATAATTTCTGTATTGATTTCTATGATGCGCAGGCAGGTTTCCCACCAGCGGCGGTAATTTTTAAGGGCTTGGCGCACCTGGGGGAGATGATCGTCCCGAAGCTGGCGCATTCTGGTTTTGCCGCCCTGGTTAACCGAAAGGCGCCAGTAGGGGCCGTAACGGCCTTTGGGGTGACATGGACAATTTTTATGGTATTCGCGCAAAAGACTCCCCCTGATGATTTCGCTCATCAGTGGAAGGCTGTCTATGAGCTGTTGGCGTTTTTTTGCCAGAGACATTGTGTCCTCCTTTATATATAGGGTCATAAGGCACTATAATAGAAAAAGGGGGCGGTGTCAAGCCCAGATTGCAGGGATTTAGGCGTTTCTTGGCGTTTTTCTTGCAGTTGAGAAGCTAATGGGACGGGCCGGACGAGACGCTTCCGAGGAGAAAACGTTTAACTTTTCGAGCAGAAACTAAGTAAGCGCCATTCAGATAATTCGATACTTTCACCCCAACGCTTTCGATGTCCCCCGGCGCGCACTCCAAGCCTGCCTTGTTTTTTTGTTATGTTCCATGTATACTATAGTAGTGTATTAGACTACGATGATAGTCCTTGATGCCTCGACTTTGATACTTTTAGCTAAGACGGATTTATTGGTTTTATTGGCGGAAAAAACCAAAATTTTAATTACCGAGGAAGTGAGGCGGGAATCCCAGGTTAAGCCCGATCTTTATGATGCTCAAATCATCCGAAGAATGGTCGAGGAAGATAGGATTAAGGTGATTCCGGGGACCAAGGAATCGCAGACCAAGCCCCTCGAAAAAGAACTCAGGCTGGACAAGGGGGGGGCATCCTCTCTTTTATTGGCCAGGGATCAGGGATATATTTTGGGAACGGATGATGGCCCAGCGATTAAAGCCGCCAAAATTTTGGGGGTGGAATTTTTTACAGCGATCCATGTGCTCGTGGAACTTTCGCGCAAAGGGCGGCTTCAAGAGCCTGTGGCCCTGGCCAAACTTGAACAGCTGGAACTTTTGGGGCGCTATAACCCCCAAATCCTCCGCGACGCAAGAGAGAGAATCATTGCCAAAGAGAGGTGATCAATATGCCGGTCATGAGCGTTCGATTAAGCGACAGGGAGCACGCCAAAATTTTAGCCCTGGCCAAGCAACAGGACAAAGAAAAGTCCAGCCTTGCCAAAGAGCTCATCGCCGAGGGCTTAAAATATAAGGCCCTTCTGGCTTACCGTCAGGGAAAGGCGTCTCTTTCCATGCTGTCCAAGACCCTGAGCTTGTCTTTAAGTGAAACCTTGGACCTTCTAACCACTTTCGGCATCGAGGCGCCGGTAAGCTTCGGCGATTACTTGCAGGGTTTTGAGACCGCCAAAAAGGCGATCCATTAGGGCCGCGGGGGATTACTATTCCATATGTTTGTGATAATGTTTTTATGAGCAAACTTCAAAAATTAGACGATTTTCGCTGGGAAGTTCTTAAAGAAGGGGCCATGCGCCGGAAAACATGATTTCTAAAATCCTCGCGGACAAAGCGATCGAGCAGGTGGCCAATGTAGCTACCTTACCCGGCATTGTCGGCCATTCGCTGGCCATGCCGGATTGCCATTGGGGCTACGGCGCCTGCATCGGGGGGGCCGCTGCAACCGATCTTAAAGAGGGAATTATTTCACCCGGCCTGATCGGCTACGACATATCCTGCGGCATGAGGCTGATACGATCCGATCTTAAAGCGGACGAGGTCAAGGAACATTTGGGAAAACTCCTGGACCGGTTTTTTCAAAATATCCCAAGCGGCGTCGGCTCAACCGGCAAAATAAGGCTTAAGGGAAACCAGATGGGCCAGGTTTCCGCGCAGGGCGCCCAATGGGCCGTTGAGCAAGGTTACGGCTGGAGCGAAGATATCGGGGCTGTTGAAGATAAAGGGCGCCTTGAGGGGGCCGACCCGGATATTGTCTCGTCGCGGGCGATTGAAAGGGGCAGGGAGCAGTTGGGAACCCTGGGCAGCGGCAATCATTTTCTTGAAATCCAGCGCGTCGAGGAAATTTTTGACCCGGGCGTGGCCGATGTTTTTGGCCTTTTCAAGGGACAGATTGTCGTCATGATGCATACCGGCTCGCGCGGATACGGCTATCAGATTTGTGACGATTATCTTCAAATCATGCAAAAGGCAAGCCAGAAATACGGCATTTCTTTGCCGGACCGCCAGCTTTGCTGCGCCCCGCTGGCCTCGCCGGAGGGGAAAAACTATTTCGCGGCCATGGCCGCCGCGGCCAATTTCGCCCGGGCCAACCGCCAGGTCATCACCCATTGGATCAGGGAAAGCTTTGCCGATGTTTTAGGTAAAAATGCCCGGGAGCTCGGCCTTGGCGTGGTTTATGACGTGTGTCACAATATCGGCAAAATCGAAGAGTACGAGATCGCGGGCAAAAAAACAAGGCTTTTCGTTCATCGCAAGGGCGCGACCAGGGCCTTTCCAGCCGGCCATCCCGATGTTCCGGAAAAATACCGGAATGTGGGCCAGCCTGTGCTTGTCCCCGGTTCCATGGGCACCTGCTCTTATGTTTTAGTGGGAACCGAAACCGCGTTAAAAGAAACATTCGGCACTGCCTGCCACGGCGCGGGCCGGGCCATGAGCCGGACCCAGGCTTCAAAAAGAACCAGTGGCAGACAGGTTCAAGACGAACTCAAACAACAGGGGATTTCCGTGCGGACCGATTCTTATAAAGGACTGGCCGAAGAAGCGCCCTTCGCCTATAAAGACGTTTCCGAAGTCGTAGAAGTCTGCGACCAAGCCGGCCTAGCCAAAAAAGTCGCCCGGCTCAAGCCCCTTGGCGTCGTTAAAGGATAGTTTTTGCGCAGATTGTCCAATGCTGAAAATCCAACTGCCGTCAAAACATTCTATTGAAACTACCCTGATAGTTGGTTACCATATATTGAATGATTAAAAGACTCAAATTATTAAACAGCCGAATCGAAAAATTTTTAGGCGATAACGAAACTAAAATCGCCTCAGTTCTCGCCTGCTTGGCTTTTTGCGCGCCGCCGGTGATTGTGTTTGTCTTATTTTTTCAGCAGCTTTTCTATCTCTCCCCTTATGGCGATGCGTGGAAAAGCCGAACCTGTTTCAAGGACAAAGCATGCGCCGCTGTCGCCGGGGAGATCGGCGCTCGATGGGCTTGTCGCGGGAAGATGAAGCTCGGTTTTTCTCAGGCTGGATTTGAAAAAGAAATTTCCACGTTTACTTATTGCCCTTCTCGGGAAACTCAACATGCATCGCAAGCGCAATGGAAGCATGAGCACCGTCAAATAGCCATCGCTTTGAAAGCGCTTCGGGCGATCAAAGCCGAGCCCATTTTAGTATCGGCTCAGTGCAGTTATACCAAGGGGCAGCCGCTGCTGGAAACTTTCTTCGGCCTTGTCAGGCGCCGGGTTTTTGAAGAAACATTATTTACCGACGACGAGATTTACCGCCTGCCCATGCCTTCTTTTTGGCCCGAAAGCCTCGAGAAAACAAATCCTGAAGACGGCCTGAAATCTTAGAAATACAAATTAAGTAAAAGCTGGGCCCGGTCCGGCAGGCGTCCGTATTCGCTATAGCGCGATCCGGCGAAATAGGAAGCCCTGAGTTTCGCTTCCATAAATGACGACGGCGAAAGATATTTAAGCTCCGGATACCAGGCAAAACCGCCGTCTTTTAAATTGGAAACGCCTTGGACCAGGCCGGACCACAGAGGAGTAAGCGTCTTGGAAAGATTGGCGCCGGCATAATCGCGTCCCAAGTGCAGGTCCTCGCCTGCCAGGAGCCTTAGAAGATTGTAGTTTTCCGTTCGTTTTTCGCCCAGGCCGTTATGATAGTATTCCGCGGCGAAAACCCAGTCTCCGCCATAAGCCCTTTCCCAGCGCGTCAGGTGCCGGGTGAATCTGCGATGAACGGTTTCCTGTTTGATTTGCGGAACAAAGCCGATCATTTCAACCGAATATTTTTCTTCTTCTTTGTCGTGATACATGCCTTCCCAGCCAAGCTCTCCCTCGAAAACCGAATATTCGACGTGCGCGCCGAGGCCTTGGGTCCGGGGCCCTGTTTGGCCGAGGATCATTCCGGCCTCAAGCCCTTCTTTGACCAGATGCTGGGCATGGACAAAGCTCCGGTATTCGTTGTTACGGCCGGACCAAAGATAGGCGGCCTTGACCGCGGATGATTCGCCGGCCCGCCATTTCAAGCCCGCGGTGTCGGAACCCGGCCTTTCGTTCGGCTCGGAAACCGGTATAGGCAGGTCGTCAAAATAATCGAGGGGGGAAAGAAAAATCCGGGTGTTGCCGAAAGCGTTTCTCATGCGCCCCAAGAACATTTCCCAGCCGCCATGATTAAACGAACCGTAAAACCGGTAAACCCGGCCTCTCAATTCATGATCCAAGGTTTTTTTGGGCGCTATTTCCCATTCAACCGCGGATTTGCCTTTAAAAAGGGGCGAAAGAATCTGCCGCCATTCCGAGCTTTTAAGGTAATCTCCCTGGTAGTAGATCATTTGCAAGTCAGCCTCGATTTTCCAGAAATCGCCGCGAAGACCCTGCGGCCGCAAATAAAAAGCGGTGCGCGAAAGAGTGTAGCGGTCTTTATCGAGGAAGGTCTTGGAAACCGTCAGAGATTCCTTGGCGACCGCCGAAAGATCTAGCACGCTGGGAGCCTCTGGCTCCCCGGCTGGTACCCGTAGCTCTGCGGAGGGTGCGAGGGAAAAGCCCCAAAGGGGCGCTGAATGTAGAATGTAGAATGTAGAATGCAGGGAAATCAGGAAAAAGAAAACCTTTTTCGTCCTGGCCGACATTCAATTCGTTTCGGTTTTGATCACGATCAGCCGCGGATCATCCGCCGGCAAACGGCCCTGCCCCTTGACGGTATCCTCCACGACCACTCCGTCGCGCAAATGAATCACCCGCCGGGCGCGCGAAAGAATCAAAGGGTCGTGGCTGGAAAAAATGAAGGTCGTGTTTTTTTCGCGGTTGATTTTTTCCATGAGATCCAAAATGACGACGGCCGTCTTGGAGTCAAGATTGGCTGTGGGCTCGTCAGCCAGAATCAATTTCGGCTGGGCCGCCAGGGCGCGGGCAATGGCCACTCTTTGCTGCTGGCCGCCGGAGAGCTTGGCCGGGCGCCGGTGCGCGCAATCGGCCAGGCTCACGAAATTCAGGGCTTCGCGCGCCCGAAGGCGCCTTTCTTCCTGCTTCATTCCTTTCAAAATCAGGGCGTATTCGATATTTTCCAGAGCCGAGAGAACCGGAATCAGATTGAAGGCCTGAAAAACGAATCCCAGATTGTATCTTCTGAATTCAGCCCGTTCGTCTTCCCCCAATTCTTCAAGGTTTCTGCCCTCAAAAGCGACCCGGCCGTAGGTGGGCTGTTCAAGCGAAGCGATGATGTTCAAGAGGGTTGATTTACCCGAGCCCGAGGGCCCGGCCACGGCCGCGAAATCGCCGCTTTCAAAGCCGAGGTTGATGTCGAGCAGGGCAGAAACCGCGAACTCGTCTTCTTTGACGATCATTTCCCTGAACGCTTTGGCCCGCTCAATGATCGAGTGCTTTTGCTTGAGCTCTTCGCGCTTGGAGTCCACCGTATCTTTGATTTGATGAAAAGTTTGAATTAAATTTTTAGCTGACAGGGCCTCGCGAAGGCCGTTGATATCTTTGGCTTTATCAAAAAGATCGCCCAATCCGGGCAGAAACGCCCGTTCGCTGGTTTTATAAACTTTGGCGACCTTTTCAAGAACCAGCAAAAGAGGCCTTGATTTAGACATGGCGCAAGGCCTCGGCAGCGCGCAGTTTTCTGATTCTCAAGGCCGGGATGATGCCGGCGATACAGCTGACAATGACGATCATCAAGGCAGCCACGGCATGGCTGGGCCAAGCGAAGCGCAGATAAAGGACCTTTTCAAACGGCAGAAAGTAGCTCAGGGCTTCGCCCAAAGGAAGGGGCAGGCCGATGAAATGAAAGAGAACGATGATCGAAAGCCCCCAGACCGCTCCCCAGAAAAGCCCGAAAAGCCCCAGGCAGGCCGATTCGACCAGCAGTAAAAATCCGACCTCGCCGCGCTTGGCGCCCAGGGCCATCATCAGGCCGAACTCCCTGATTCTTTCAAAAAGGCTCATCAACATGGTGTTTAAATTCCCCAGCGCCACAATGACAAAAATAACGATCAGGATGAGAAATAGAATGGAATCCTGGAATTCCTGGATATGGATGATTTCGGCGCCGACATCCTTCCACGTGAGAATTTTTAGACCGTTTTCCCGGGCCTTGAGGCTTGCCGTCAAACGACGGCGGATATCTTCGATTTTGGCGGGATCCTTGAGCTTGACGGCGAAAACATTGATTTCGTCGCCCCATGCCAAAATGTCCTGGATGTCCTGCCTCATCGCATAGACGATCGTGGCGTCCCAGGTGTAGCTGCCTGTCTCAAAAATGCCGACAACCCGCAGGGCCCGGCCCTCAAACGATCCTTCCCGGTTTTGCGCCATAACGACGACTTTCTCGCCGACTTTGATATCGAGGTTCTGGGCGGTTCTCGAACCTAGGATGATCTGCTTGGGACCGTTCAGGAACCTGCCTTCCTTTATGTAGCTTGAGATCTGCGAGAGCTTTTGCTCGTCGTCGGGATCAATGGCGAAAATGCCTGTGCCGACCGAACTGACGGCGGAGGCGACCAGGCCGGTGCAAAGAACTCTTTTTGAGACGGCCTCGACGTCCGGGTCGCTCTTGAGGACGGCCTCGAGCTCGGCCGCGCGGCCGAAGGTGCGCTCGGGAATTTTCGGATCCTGCGAGGCGGCCGCTTGAATTTGGATGTGGGAATTATAGATGCCGATGGCGCGGTCCACCATGTCGGCCTGGAGGCTTTTAATCAGGCTTTGGTTGAAAAAAAGGGCCGCCACCCCGATGACGACCGAGGCTAGGGTCAGGCCGCTGCGCCGCTTGTTGCGCATGACATTGCGCATGGCGAGCTTGACCAGGGCCCAGAACATTTATTTAAACCCTAAACCCCTTTCCAGGGCTTCTTTCGTGAAAATTTTCGGATCAACCGCCTCGTCAAAAGCCATTTCTTTGTATTCGAGAATCGTTTCCGAGCCTTTTTTCTTCAAAGGCCGGCAGATGATTTTTGTGGGAATGCGCTTGCCGCCCATGACTTTTATTTCCTCGCCTAAAATTTCGCGGACAAGCTCGCCGCGCTCGCTGTAGTCCTTTTCCGCGACCGGAATGACCTCTTGGCCGCCCTGCGAAACTACCGCGCTCCAAATGACCCTGCCCCAGACCACGGGCGCGTCGGCTAAAGGGACGAGTTCAATCGTGACAAGCCAGTCCCCGCGGCCCCGCGCATCTTTCTCTTGGCCGGCCATTTTGTGGGTGTAATCGGTGACGAAAGAATCGAGCTTGGTCATGTCTTCATAAGTGAAATCAGAACCCATCCACGAGGTGTGCATCATGGAAAACGGGATTTTAACCGAGCGCTCGACGTCGCGGGTGTAAGTCCAGATGTCCTGGCCGGCTCTCAATGTCCGGTTGCCCTTTTCCTTGGGGGGCCTGTGAATATAGATGAAGGATTTGTCGCGGCCTTGATTAAAACTTTCAATTTCCATTTCCCTAGTAAATTTGGGCCGGACAAGACGCATGGCGACGCGCGCATGGGAGCTGGTCACTCCGCGCAGGAGCTCCTGCCCCCGGTCAACGATTTCTTTGGCGGTAAGATTCAAATCGGCCGCAGAGGAAGCTGTTTCAGCGAAGACCGCCCCATCAATAGCGGGAAGTGACAAGGCAGCTGTAAGAAATAGAAAAAAAAACTTCAACGTTTCGACCGGCGTTTTTTCTTCAAAATTTTATCAATGTAGGCAAGGGGGTCGGTCATTCGTTCAAGAAGCTTACTCATGTCGTTGTCCGCAATTTTGGCGTCAACTTTCTCCAACAGCCTTTCCGTGAGAAAAAGGCGGACTTCCGTGCGGATGGATTCCTTTTTGCGGCGTTCCCATTCGCCGGAATCTTTCATGTGGCGCTCGTGGTCGTCAATGGCCGCAATGAGGGAGCCCGCCTCTTCGCCGCTGAGGGAATTGACCGCGATAACCGGCATTTTCCAGGCCCCCGACTTTCTGACGTCCATGGATAGAACGTTTTTCCACCAGCCGACAGCCTTGTCGGTCTCCTCGCTGTCCG
>JACQWW010000250.1 GCA_016209025.1 Elusimicrobiota bacterium
CAACCCAATAGCCGCCCAAAAAATAACCGCTTGTTGGTTAATTCGTGTTTTTTAAATTGAATATGGAAATTGCCGGCCATCCCTGTTAAGATAAAAACAGCTATGAAAAAAGCAGATTGCGGCATAAACATGAGATGCCGCTGCCCAGCGGGCTTAAATCTGCGAAACTAGGGCGGCCAGGGCCTCTGGCCCAATCTCCGCCCTCGAAGCTCGTCGCGTCCCTCTGGGACTCCAAACGTCCCAGACCTCCGGAATGGGGCTGCGGAGCGGGGCAGGTAAGAGTAGGGCCTGGTTCCTAAACGAAAAATTTCTTGCTTTTACTCAAAAATATCCTGCAATCCTTTGCTGATTTTTGTTTCTGTCTTCGACTGAACTCGCCCACGCTCCGAAACGGCGCGCTTGCCCGTCTTCCCTTCGGGTCCAGGCAGAGGCGCAATCGTTGGCTTTTTCCGCTTCGCACGGTCTCTTGTTTTAATTTTTGCAGTTGCCGGTTTGAGGTGCTGGGCCTGCCGCCATTCTTTCCATTGCTCAAGCACAGCGGCAAGGCGAGGTTCAATCCAGTCGCACACAGGCCCGCTTTTAGATTCCGGCTCTTCGGCGCTTGCCAAAAAGACGGGATAGCCAAGACTGGAAAAATCGTCATTCCCGATCGGGTCCGCCGCGTCCACCTCGCGCACTTTTTCAGCGAACAGAATAGACATCTTCATTGACGCGACCTGCGCCCCTCCAACATGTCGCAGCGTGGAGACGCCTTTCTTGAACACTCCGCGCGGCAAACTCACGATAGCTAATACACGGCAGTGTTTGGCGGTAAACTTGCGCAAAAAATCGTCCTGCGAATTGGAAAAGAATCCCTCCGGTAGAACAAGGCAAATTTGCCCGCCAACTTTAGCGCTTGCGAGCGCCTGCTGGACAGAAAAATTGTATTCCGAAAATTTGCCCCCTTTTTCTTTTTTCTTTCCTTTTTTGTTCAAGTTAAAATTAAGATGTTTACCAATCTCAATCTCATTTCCGTGTTTATACTCATCGCTACCGGCCGGATTGCCGATGACCAAATCCCAGTCCTTGCCGCAGTAGAGCAAGCCGTTATCGCGCCGTATCGGCAAAGCGTCAATCTCCGCTTTGCCTGTTTTTTTGAAATACAAAGCGAGATAGGTCTTGGCAATTGTATACGGCAATTCGTCAATATCTACGCCTAAAATGTTTTCCAACGCCGCGCCTTGTTCAATCGCCGCCGCGAGAAAACCGCCGGAACCGCATTCAAAGTCTATAACCCTTGTTTTAGGCCCAATGCCGCCGACAAGGTTCGCCATGAACGCGATGACGGATTGCTCCGTGAGATATTGATTAAGCGTCCCCTGGAAAGCGCGCAGGATGTAGGAACGGAACGTGCGAGCGATGTCCGAGCCAAGCGACGCCTGCCAGTCAATCTTGTCATATAGACGCCGGGTAGCCGCCTGCCGGTCTTTGTGCTTTTCCAAATCCAAATACGGGCGATGGCCCGTGAAGTCTCTGCCATATTCCAAAAACGCTAAAATCTGTTCCGAGGCGTTCTTCACCACTTCCGGCGTGATGCGCTCTCCTAATTTATAAACTGCCGTCAATTCGTTGATAACCTCTTTGCAGAATGTCTCCGGGCTCAGGATTTTTTTCTTCTCGGCAACAGCAAGTCCGCATGCCACAAGCAAGTCCGAAAAATGCAAGGGCGCTTCCAGTTTCTCGGACCAGTCCTTGAGATTATCCCCCTCAATCTTAAACTGATGGGCATAGCATGCAACCCTCTTGCCTATGGTCACAGCAAAAAATCTCGGCTTCACGCCGTCTTTGGAATACTTTTTGACCGGAAAGCCGCGGATATAGGAAAGCGCCTGATCCACTGCCTCCTCCTCCGACTTGCCTTCTTTTTTTGCCTCAATCAGAAACACCGGCACGCCGTTATGGTAATAAACGGTATCCGGTTTCTTGGTTCCACTGCCGATGCGAACTGGGATTTCGTTGATTTTCACCCGCTCCTCATCCTCCGGCGCGGGAAAGCCATACTGCGCCGCCATAAGCGGCAGGATATTTTGCACCAGGTATGCGATTTCGGGTCGTTGGTTTTTCGGCACAGTTAGGACGAGAGTCCTTAGATCACATCATCGCGCTCGCCGCGAATGACAGCTTCGGTGCGAGCGACAAGGTTGTGGAGCATTTTTTCGGCTGTCTCCAGGGACTTCTTGGACCCTGCCTCGTCGCCCCTCTTCTTCGCGTCCATCGCCTTGTTGTGAAAGGCAGACATTTTTTTGTATTCGGATTCGATGTTTTTTTGAATTTCCAATTTCAAAATTGGAATTTTTATAGCTGCAAAACTTTCCTGCCTGAAATCTGTCTGCTGGGAAGTTCCGGCTTCAAATCTTTCAATTTGTTGTTGCCCGAAAGAAGTCTTTAAGAAACATTCAACATAATAAGAATTAATTTCTTTGAGTTTCACTATATTGAGATGCCCAAAAATTCCAATTTTCTGTTCCCTTGGTATCCCCATAAATAAAGTACTTTTACCTATTGATCCCTTGCCACTGCGAACAAAAATTAAATCACCGATGGTCGGCTCGGCACGTTTGATTCTTAAATAATGTTTCTCTGTAATCCGCTTACAATTTATCCAAATAATCCCAGAGTCACAAATTTCTGCTACGTTAATAAAAATTATCCCATTGTCTACATATTTGTCCCCTTTTGACGCACGCGGAACGTCTCCCTGCTGAATACCAAGAATAAACGTGCTCAACGTTTGTACGGTATGTTTAGTTTCTAAAAAGTCGTTCAAAATTTCGTACTTCGGATGCCAGTATCTCGCATCCCACCGACTTGATGGTTTCTCCTCCATCATCTCTTTAGCTGTTTTATCAACGCGAACCATCACGGCATCCCTGCCGCTTTCGTCTTTGATTATTATTTGAACAAGATTGGGATTGCTCATATTTTTCCGTTTGTCCCTTCTGCGGAAGGGACTGCCCGTGTACTCACGGGACTGTCATACCGGCAAAGCCGCTCGCAGAGCTCCCCGCCCCGCGCCCCCCTGGGGCTCGTTGGGCCCCTGCCCTGTGGGCAGGGGCGCTCGCGGCGCCGGAGACGCTGATCCGACCTTGGTCCGTGGGACATTTGCAAAAGTCCCGTTGGGCGAAGTGTAAAACTCTTCGTATAGTTCGACAACTTTTTGAAAAGCGTCTTTTCTTGCTACCTCGATGGAGGCAAGAAAAAAGCGGTAGTCTAATGACAGTTTTTCGTTTTCCTTTAGTTTGCGCAAGAATAGAATGCTTGTTTTCGCGCTCGTGCCGGCTTGCTTGAACGTCCCGCGCGGCAAGGACACAATCGCCTCCACCTTCGCTTTTTCCGTGATGAATTCACGGACATAATGCGCGTTGGAGTTGGCAAGAATGCCATCGGGAATGACGATGGCCACCCACCCGCCTGGCTTGGCAAGCTGGAGGAATCGCTCCAGGAACAATATCTCGATGGGGATGCCCTCCGCCATTTTTGTGACCTCGCGTATGCTTAAAGAGTAACGCGCCGGCGTTTCCTGCACGGCAAATAAACCGCCGGTTGATTGCGGCTCTACGCCGTTTTTCTGTTTGGCTTTTTTACAGCCAAAAATCTCATACCGCGCCAATGCCTCCAAAAGGCTCATCGTCTCCGGCGATGCCCGCTCATTAAAATCAACACCAACCCCGCCATAAGGCGGATTGCCAACCACTGCGTCAAATTCTTTAAGGCCTCCTGTTTTGTAGCGAAGAATCTTTGTCTCATCCAAGGGCAGGAGGCCGTTTTGGTGGAAAAAATGCACGTCCAGTTCCGCGCGCGAGCCGAACGACTTAAGGAGATTGATGTCCACCCATTTTTCTTTAACTGATTCGTCAATATCCACGCCGAAAATGTAGTTCGGCTTGGTGAAGTTTTTTTCCAGAGCGGTTTTAAGAAAAACGCCTTCGCCGACGGCCGGATCAATCACCGACGGGAAATGCGCCTTGGGCGCGTGCGACTGCCAGCGCGCGGTTTCCATGTCGTCGCGCTCTTTCCAGATCGTGAGTATATCGAAGACGAAATCCGCCACCTCCGGCGGCGTGTAGAAAATTCCCAAATCCTGCTTTTTTTGTTTGTCGTCCGATTTGACCATATTCATTGAATCATAAAATGAGTTACCGCGATAAGTTCTTCTTCAATCTTCGGTTCCAGTTTCCGATCAAGCTCCTCAAGCTCTTTCTGGCGGCTGGCTTCCGCTTCCTGGCGAAGCTTTATCTGCTCAATCTGGAGCCTGCCTGTCGCAATGCTGATGTCCCCAAGCCGCTTGGCAAGCTTGCGCCGTTCTTCCAGATCGGCGGAGTTATCCCGCCGGCGGTTGACTTGCGACTTTTCCTCCTCAAATTTTTTCATTTTATCTTCAACCCGCAGAGCATAGTTATCATAATAGCGATTTATGCGGTCGGTCTCGCGGTCAAACAGCCGCTCGTTGCGTTTGTAATACATCTGCGCCACCGGTTTTTTCCATTCGTTCCAGACGTTAAAGAGTTCGTCTTTCTTAATAGGCGAGGATGAGAAAGTTTCGCCATTTTCCACCGCCGCAACAGTCAAAAGTTCGCTCGCCACAGAGGCGTCAAACGGGTGATACGCGCCGTCTTTGCCGAAAAATGCCATCGGCACGACTGATTCTTCGGCCTGGACGCCGGACACCTTGAGCTTCCAGAGGAACAAAAAGCCGTTGACGCCGACGGCGTCCTGAAGCTGGGAAATTTTTCTGCCATGTTCGCTCAAGCGAAAGGTAAGCGACGGAATCGGGACAGTTGTGACGGCAAGAGCATCGGCGACAACTTTTCGGATGATGGGATGGTCTTGGTGAGCCCGCGAAAGTTTGCCCTGCTCGCCCTCTTTTAGTTCACGGAAAGCGACAGGAAATTCATAGCCGTCAATGGCAAAGACCGCTTCATCGGCGGTGGGACGCATTCTCCCCCCCAATGACATCCTGCACAGGCGCAGCAGGCCATCGTCAAAATCGGAAATGACGCGCTCGGTTTCTATTTTTGTCCTTCGAAACAGATCGGCGACCGCCTGATCCGTACTTTCCAAAAGCAGTTTACGATACTCCAGCGTAGCGGCCGAGATGCTTTCCTTAAGCTTCTCCTGCAATTGCGCGAACGCCTTGTCATACTCTTGCGGCGTTTTGCACCTCTGATAGATGTCCAGGATGCGTTTCTCAAAATCCACCCCGGACTCCAAAGCGCCCAAAATTTCATCGGAGCTTCCGAAGAGACCGTCGAATAGATTTAGTTTTTCCTGCAGAAGTTCCAACACGCGCCGGTCGGCGTAGTTCTTCCTGTTGAGAAAATTCGCCACGATCACCTGGTACTTCTGGCCGTAACGGTGGCAGCGGCCGATCCTCTGTTCCACTCGCTGGGGGTTCCACGGGAGATCATAGTTGATGACGATATTGGCGAATTGCAGATTTAAACCTTCCGCGCCCGCCTCGGTAGTAAGCAAAATCTGCGTGTTGATTTTGAAATCATGGATCAGCGCTTGGCGCATATTGGCGGACGCGCAGCCTATCGCGGCCGATTCGGGGAACTCTTTCCTCCACGCTTCGAACACTTTGCGCGCCTCCTGCGAATTATTGGAACCATTGAATCGGGTGAATGAAAAACCGGCTTCGCGCAGAAGCCCCGCCAAGTATTCCTGTGTTCTGGTGGATTCTGTAAAAATACTCGCTTTTTCAGGCCATTCGTTATTTTTCGCCTGCGTGAATAACTTTTTGAGCGCCAGCATGAGCGCCTCGCCTTTGGTATTTTTAGCTATCTTCGCCGCCAGCGCATAATACTCTTCCAGTTCTCGTATTTCCGCCCGTATAGTTTCCTCGGTAAACCTGCTCTCCACCCTTGATTTCCCCCGGCGCGGCCTTTGCTCCATGCCTTCCAACTCCGACTCCTCCGATTCCTCTTCCAGGCCTTCGTCTTCCAAGGGTTCAGGATTTGCCGCGGCACGGGACTCTTCGCTTCTCATCTTTAATTCTTGCCGTAGATTTTCAATAAGCTTTCGAATGGTTGCGGCAATGGCGAAACTGGAGCTGGCAAGCCATTTTCGGTACACCAAAACCATCAGGTTTCTTTGGGTTGAGGCTATGGCGGCGACTTGGGGCCTCTGCAGGTAGGCGGATACCTTTTCATACAAATCATTCTCCTCGTGCGTTGGCGTGAAGTCAAATGTGGCGGAAGTTCTCTCGGTAAACGGCACATATTCCAATACCTGCCTGCGCAATGTGCGCGTAATAATGCCGGATATGGCAAGCGCGCCGTTGGTATCGTCGCCGCGAATGAGCGCGCGTAATTCTTGGAGACGGACTTTCGCAAGTTCGGCATTTTGTTTTACCGGCTCAACGAATCGTATCTTGAAGTGGTACGGCGTGCCGAGCAGCTTGTCATCAATAAAGCTCGCAATGCCATAGAGTTCCTCCAAGTTATTCTGCAGGGGCGTGGCGGTCAGCAGAACTTTTGGCTTGTCTTTGATGACTTCGCGAATTTGATACGCTATCTTTGACGCGTCACGGCCCCTATAGACTCGCCGGAAGCTGTGGGCTTCATCAATAACCACGACGCTCCAATGCTGTTTTTCAATGAGCTTGAGCCGGGTATAGGCAAACTGGTACGACACGATGAAGATTCCGTCATAGGTGAGCGGCGTCGGCTCGCCGGCGCTTGCTTTTGCCAAAAAAGAGGGTCCGTCCCACACTTCGGATTCTAATCCAAATTTCGTAAGCAATTCGTCCTGCCATTGTTTTCGCAACGATGCCGGACACATAACAAGAATTCTCTTTTTCCCTTCAGCCCAAAGTTGCGAAATAATGATACCGGCTTCTATCGTTTTGCCTAGTCCAACTTCATCGGCAAGTATCGCCCCGCGGGAAAGCGGGCTATTGAAGGCGTACAGGGCGGCGTGTATCTGATGCGGGTTTAGATCAATGGTTGATTTGGCGAGCATTGACGATAGGCGCGTCAGATTGCCCGCCATTTTTTGCGACGTTATTATTTCGGCCAGGTATCTTTTAAGGAAAACAGACATGGCAAAGCCACCAGCTTAGTTCGAAGGATATTTTTTCCACAGGGCGGCGCCGATAACGGCGTAGCCGCCTAAGATCAAAAATGGACAGAGATAGCTTGCCCAGTTCCTGCCTGCCGGGTCCGCCAGGGAAAGAATGGTAAAACCGATTCCGGCCAGCGATATTCCCGCTAAAATGCCGCGCCATTGGGTGTTTGTCAGGACAGGCCCACTGGGAGCAAGCGCCGGCGGTGTTTGCGGTCCTGTCTTCTTGTGGTCTTTATGTTGTCGAGTAGAGTTCTGACGCATTTTCTCCTCCTATTTCGTTTTCAATTTCAATGAAGGAGACATGTTTTCAGATCCCCCTTCATCAAACTGGACGTGAAGTTTTCCCTCATCCAGCTTACCTGTAAGAATTTCCTCTA
>JACQWW010000251.1 GCA_016209025.1 Elusimicrobiota bacterium
ATTGCTTGGCCTGCTCATACCAAATTCCGCAGGCAGCCGCCATAAGATCCACCACGAATTCGTCGCCGATGCGGACAACCTGGTATCTGGCCACGTCATCGTCGGCAATTTGAGCGGCGGCATTATCGGGGAGAATAGCCATCGCTTTTTTTATTTTACGGATATTCTCCTCGGTTTCCCGAACCAAAAGGTCAATGTCTTTCGTAAACCGCCCGCCGCCATGGAGCATCACGGCAAAGCCGCCGATCACCAGATATTCCGCCCCCTGCTCGTTAAGGGCACGGCAAAGTTTCAGGAGATCCGAGAATTCCGGCGCGCGTGCAGTCGGCTCATCGTTTGCATCATCCATAAATCAGCTTCTTCAAATGTCTTGAATCGAAAAATACCGCGTGGGATTAATCCACAGCCGCGTAAAAGGTTGCCTGTGCGCTGTAAAATTTCGGCATCTTTGACAGGGTCGCCGGCGATGCGGCGTTTGCCGACAATTTTCATGAAGGGCTTCTGCGGCTCCATACCGAAAGTTTACGCTGAAAATGCCATTTTTACAAGATGGAAAATTGCAGGGAGCTTTTATGTCACGAAGTCCAGATAATTTTCCTGATCGACAAGGCTGTATTCGGAGTTGCGGTAAGTTTCTAAAAAACTTTCCCTGGTTTAAGGTATTTGACTACCTGTTTTTCAATAAATCTGGGTAGCATGATAGCCATATTATAAACAAAACGGGCAGACTTTAAGACCAGCTTTCAATGACGAGGCCGCTGATGCGCTGAAAATGCTTTTTGTTATTGGTGACCAAAATGCGATTTTCACTCAGGCACGAGGCAGCGACAAGGATATCAGCGTCCGGTAAGGGCTGGCCTAAGACATTCAAATCAGCGTAAATGCCGGAAGCAATATCAAAAACTTCAGGGGTAAGAGGCGTTAAATGACAGCTATCCAAAGCAAAAACGCGGAAGCGTTCGATTTTGTGCGTCAAGCCGGCTGATTTCAAACCCCGCAGGACTTCATAGTAAGTAATAAGGCTGAAAGCGAGCTTGCCCTGTTCCTTGATGTAAGTCTCGGCCACGGCCACAACGGCGGAGACACCCTTGAGGTAGAAAGACAGTGTGTCGGTATCAAGCAAGCGCGGCCGGCTGAAATCTGCGCGGGTCATCAGCTTTTAGCTCTCCTTTTCTCAACGGCTAAAAAAGGCCCGGCGGCGGCAATGGCGGTCGAATTTTGTCAACTCTTTGATTGAGACGTCAGCCAACAAACCCGCGGCTTTCGGCGCGTCCGGACAGGTTTTGCTTGTAATGTTATAAGCTTCCTGCCATGGGCCGACATACGCGGCCGGTTTGCCGAAAAGGGTGACAATAAAGTCGGCCCCTGCCTGCGCTTGTTTTAAGTAGCGGTCAATATGATTGCGGAATGAGGTGGCATTGAGATATTCCATATTACATAAATATTACATGAAAATTACATAAAAATCAAGGCGGGGTGCAGGGTTGGACGCCGCGGCATTGGTCGCAAGTTCTGACGAGGCCGAACTCGACTTCCTGGCGTCTATTACTCTCCGACACGCTCCAGCTGCCGCCTTGTCCGCATTTCAAATTATTAATGACCACGCATCCGGTATTGTCACATACGTCGCCGCAGGTATCAAATTCAATGATAAGTTTATTGTTGTTTTCCATGCCTGGATTAAGACCACTGAACCGCAAACGCCGGTGAGTTCCGTGATACGGTGAACCCGTTGTCGGCACCGACACTTTTCCGTCAGGATAACCCACAGGGTAACGCCGGGACCAGTTCTGTCCACCGGGTGATTTGGTCTCGACCCATATTACGATCCGATCGCCATCTAATATACTGCCGCAATCATAGATTTCAATAGATAATTCACCGCTGCCGGACAAGACTCCAAAAGGAGAAAGAAGAGGCTCGGTTGGACAATCTTCTCCAGTGCAATCTGGTGCGCCGGGAGGAGGTGCGCCCAAGTCATTATCATCGGTTGATGGACCGGAACGAGTAGGAGGGGGATCGCCGGTAGGCGACCCGGCGGGGACATCACCGCTGGGCCCTGTGATATTTGACGAACCCCGGCCGGAACCAAAACCACCGCCAAAGCCGCCGCCTGTATCACCGCCCGTGCCAAAGCCGCCCGCGCGCGCGCCGGCCTGTCCTGATTTTTTTCCCTTGCCGGCAACCGCGCCGCGGCGGCCTGATGATTTTTTCATTCTGCTCATAGGTTTAAGGCCGGAAGTTCCCAGACTGGCAACAGAAGTTGTTTTCATGCCCTGAAGCCTGTCAAGCTTTTGCTGGCCACCGGATAAACCGGAGCCGCTCCCTGAACCACCCTGGCCCATGTTAGGCGCGCTCAAGCCTTGGAGCTGGCCGACTTGCCGGGGACCCTCATCCACTTCTTCCTCGACAAGGGCCTGCTCAACTTGAGCTTCTTCCACCACCGGCGCCGCCTCTTGAGCCGGCGACTGCTCGGCCGCCTGTTCTTTCTTCGGCATTTCCGGCAGATATTGCAGGGAATCGCCATATCCCTGCTGTTGGGCCGGGGATTCGGACGGGGCCGCGGGAATTTCGTAATTCTCCACATCGTCGCGGATTTCTTTTAAGTAATCGTCCCGGCTGCCAAGAAAAATGACGACCACTGCGGCACAGGCTACGGCCGTCAGGCCGATGGCCGCGGCAGTCAATTTTTTCGGGTTTCTTTTTAATGCCTCGAATTGTTCAATAAGTTTTTTCATCGTCATGGTCCTCCCGTGCAGGCGGCAGGCTCAAAGCCTGCGCCGCAGTTTATCATCTCTTCACCCAGCGTTCTCCCATCCCACTCTAAGCCGTTGCCGGTAATACAATTTCCCACTTTTCGCTGAATTTGGCAATAATCATCGCAGACATTTTCCAAGGTAATACCAGGCTCCTCTGCCTGCTTATTCGTTAAATGATTACGAAAGCCTTCTGTCTCAAGCAATTTTTTGATTTCCTGAAGATTACACCTTTTTTTAAAGACACAGCTTGCCACAGCATTACAGGTAAACATCGGCTGGGCTAAGGGGCTGTTGGCAGGAATGCATCTTTTATAGCTATTCGGATCTCTTAAATTATCTTCAGCCTGCACGGAGCCGTCCAGGTTTCTTAAAAGGCTGAAATAAACGCTCGGCCACATGCTCGGCCGGTTAGTCCCGGTGCATCTCACGCAAAAACCGTATGTCAGCCGGAAAACCCCATAGCCGACATATTCCGTGATCTTTTTTGGAGGTTCATGCGGATCATGAGCCGGCGTGGCGCTGTAATAATGTTGAGATGAAGGAAAGTTTAAACCAGGCAAAGTCAATCTGTCCGGCAATCTACCCGGCACTCTCCAAGCATTCTCATCCGGACTGGTTGTTCTATCTGATATCTGTATTTGCTTGACAAAATGCGCATCCTTGGCCATAAGAGCTGCATCGTCATCGCCGGTGGGAAATCCTTCCCACGTGGGAATGTTTGTTTCAAGGCCATAAATCGGATCAAAAGTTTCGTCAGTGGTTTGTTCATACATCAAACCATAAGGAGGAGGCGTGTGAAGTTTGTGACTGCATTGTCGAATTTCAATGCCTGCCGGATAAGGGGCATATTGGGGATGATAAAGTTTCAGGGTGATGTCCGAATAAAAGGATTGTTTGATATAAAGGGGGTTAATGCAGGCATCTAAATCTAATCCAAAAAAATTAAAAATTTTGTTCAACATACTTGCCTCTGAAGCAAGGGATGCGTCCATAGACAATTCTCTTGTCATCGTTTCCACATCTTTAAAATATGAGCCAAGAATGCCCCTGCCACCGGCCCCAGGGTTATCCGACGACATAAACCGCCTCCACTCAGCCACAATATGATCTCTCGCCGCATACTTGTTTGCGCAGTATCTGCCGGATGGGCCGGCCGGATAAATTTTAGGTTCCCAGTCGAAGGTCCAGCCGCCGAAAGCAGGAGAGCCTGATTCGTCACTTCCTAAAATAGGCGATTCTGAAAATCCCATGCCGCCCAGGCTGGGGCCTAAAGATGCATCGCGGCTTAAATTAACCGCCGCGTCCGAACCGCCGCCCCCGGGCGTTGACTCTTGAGAAGCCCGGCCGCCCCAGTAAACCGTGTCCTGGCCGCCGGCCGCGCTTTCCGCGTCATCGCCGGAGCCGTAGGCCACGGATGTTCTTTGCCTGAGATCTTCCAGTTTGCTTTCCCATTTTTTTTCGCCTGAGCCGATGGCGGCCCGGCCCCTGCCTGAGCGCCTGGCTGATCTGGCGCTTTTGCCTCGGGAGGTGACGGTTCGGCTGCGGGCTTTGGTTTGAAAATTGACCCCCTCACCCTGCCCTCTCCCTCCAGGGGAGAGGGAAGACGACGGAGCGCCGGGGCCCGCTTTTGTCCCGGATCCGGCTTGACCGCCAAGATCGTCTTCCACTGATTCTTCCTCGATAAATTCATCCTGCGGCGCTTCGGATTGGCTTTGGCCTGGTCCAAATTTACTCCGGGATTCACCCCCCCCACCCTGCCCCGTGTCTTGCGCACGGGACTGCCTGCTGGACTGCCCTCCCCCACTAGGGGGGAGGGATGAAGAAAAGGCGCCACCTCCGGCAGTGGCGGATTGGCCGGCAGTGCCGGGCTGACCGGCAGCGGTCTGGCCTGCGGCGGAAAAACCCAAGGCTTCTATTCCTGAGTTGCCTCCGATGTAATCAAGGGAACTGCCGGCCTCGCCGCCCTCGCCTCCCATCGCTCCGCCACTCCGCCACTCCGCCTCTCCGCCTCTCTTAAAGCCGGAGCGGGAGGCCAGGTCAGCGGGCATGGCTGAGTCGTCGTCGGACGGCGCTTCGGCGCGTTTAAAAGTTGCGGAAAAATCTCCGGCGCCGTGCCTGCCGGCTTTAGGCGCTTTGGGGGCCGCGGCCTTGCGGATGACAAGGACGCTTGTTGAGCCGCCGCCGGCCAAAAGCAAAACAAGGAGCAGAACCTTTTTGTTGCGGCCTAAGCCGAAGCCCTCTAGCTTCGCTTTGAGGCGGTTTATTAAGTCAGAAATAATTTTCATTGTCTAACTGACCCCCCACCCTGCCCCGTGTCTACCGCACGGGACTGCGTGCTCGACTGCCCTCCCCCACAAGGGGGGAGGGAATAAAAAAAGGTGCCGGTCAATTAAAGTGTAGCTGAGATCGCGAAAATTTGCCAGTAGACTGCACAATGGCAGAGAGGCAGAGAGGCGGAGAGTTTAAAATATCCACTTCTTAACTTGGGTAATCATGCACACTAACATGCTGATGATATGGTTGTAATCATTATGCAAATCATTAGTTGTTTTAGAATCCAAATAACCGCAATCTTGAGAAAACCGAAGCCATGTTTGAGTTTCCGCAGCCTCC
>JACQWW010000276.1 GCA_016209025.1 Elusimicrobiota bacterium
ATATGTATGGAGGAGTCAAATATGGGAATCCAGAAAATCATGTTTCCGAGAGCCAGAATTCCTTATGGGACATGGGGAAGCAGCTATTTCCCTGCCTGGCAAACCTCGCCTTTGGCCCAAGTCAATATTGGTCAGTTTGCCGGCGAGGCAATGAACAAGGTCCTGGGTATGAGAAAAGTTCCAAAGAGCGAGCTTGACTATCTCATTACAGGTTCCACCATTCCATGGCATTGGAAGTTCTGGAATTCGCCAATGCTGGCAAGCTGTCTGGGACACAGAGTCGCTGGCTGTCATGTAGAGCAGGCATGCGCAACCGGCTTGAAGGCCGTAGTCGTTGCGGGCGCGGAGGTAGAGAGCGGATCTAAAGACGTGGTCGGGGTATTAACCTTTGACAGGACCAGCGATTCACCGGTCGGCGTTTTCCCAGAGCGGCGGTCCTACCGCAGGACAGAGGTCCTGAGCGATGTATGGGACAACTTCGGATTTGATCCGGCCACTGGCAAAGCGATGATCGCCTGCGCAGGCAATGTTGCCCGAAAATATAAATTGGAGCGGAGAGAAGTGGATGAATTGTCTTTGCACTGCCATGAGCAGTATTTCAAGACCCAGGCATCGGGATTTCTGAAAAAGGTTCTTGTGCCGTTTGAAGTTCTGGACGCCCAGGGCCGCGCAATGGGAGTCATTGATTCTGACACAGGGGTGGCCCGTCCGACTTTGAGCGCGCTCAGGGCGATGAGAGAGATAGACACCTGCGTAACAGGCGGGACACAAACCCATCCCTCGGACGGAATCGCGTGTCTACTGGTTACCACACGTGAGAAAGCCCGGGAAATCAGCCGGCGGCCCGAGATTGATATTCAATTTGTGGCGGAAACCGAGGTAAGAACATTCCCCAGTCTCATGCCTGAGGCCCCGGCATTAGCTGTAAAAGAGCTATTGCGCAAAACGGGGCTTGCGATGAAGGATATCTCTGTGGTGAAATCCCACAACCCGTTCGCCATAAACGATGTCGTGTTTGCCAAAGAGTTAGGATATGACTGGCACGATATGAACAGGACAGGTTGCTCCCTGGTCTGGGGACACCCCCAGGCCCCGACGCTTACTCGCCTCCTGATAGAAGGCCTGGAAGAATCAACGGATTTGGGTGGCGGATACATGTTACTGATGGGATGCGCAGCTGGGGATGTCGGCATAGCCGCTCTGTTCCGGGTCTGCTGAAAAATCGGCGGCCCCGCGTGAAAGGCCGCTTTTTAATCGGAGAACTATTATGACTAAAAATTTACTTACTTCAAGCGCTGCGACCATGGGAGCTTTCAGCACCCATAAGGAGCAAATGATGACAATCTCGGCAATGAGGCAATCTACCCTGCAAACCCTGGGTTTGGGGACGGTCCTGGAAATTTTTCAGAATGGGCGGCTCCCTGCAAGCGCTGGGGATTTGGTGGACCAGGTTTTCGGTGCATCTGGAGACCGTGGGGCATTGGTTATTTCCGGTGCCAACGGTATTGTGGGCTCAGGCAAAGCAATGCAACTGGGTTCCAGGCTTCAGCCCTTTGGCGTACCTGTTGTGGCACTTGATTTTCCAGGATCGCCAGACGGGATAGGCAGGCATTATCCGGGGCTGGCAAAAGCCTTTGGACAGGAGGGGGCGGGCAGGATCATGGAGACTATAACCCGCATGAACTATAACGGGCTGCGCCTGCCGCCGCAGCTCAAGGGATTTAAGCCGCGGTTTCTTCTGGAATCTATCCCTGAAATTCTGGACGCAAAAAAAGCGCATTACAAGATCTTCAAGGACGAGTTTCCAGAGATTGATATCCGCTCTGTCACCTCAGGATTTCCAAGTTCTGAGCTGGGTGTGTCGATAGCACACCCGGCTTTTCCCCATGAGATAAACAAGGTGTGGGAAATTGTGGAATCCAATTCTTCATCCCTCAGCCCTCATCCCTCGGCTATTACCCGGCTTTTCTGGGCGCTTGGGATGATACCAGTTCCCGTAAGTGATAACTGGTCTTTCGTTCTGGACGTGTTGTTTTGCGGAGCCACTCTGGCAGGGCTCAGATACCATGAGTCCTCAAATATGCCGTACTGGAAGATAGACAAATATTTCCGTAAACTCCTGGGGCCAAATCCGTTCAGGGCTCACGACGTGATTGGTGCCAAAGCCGCTAATTTCTTGACTTGGTCATGCCTGCATCACTTAGAGCAGCAATATGGGGAGCTCTTCAAGCCAAACGCGGACATTGCTGAGCGCAAGGATACGGGTGCTGAGTATTACCCGCTAAACCATTTCAGGCCGCTTGTAAACTGGTCTCTCGGCCCGGATGAAGAAGAAGACTTTAAAATCCGCATTTTGGGCCCGTTGTTCCAGATGACCAGCCTCATTTTACACGAGAAGCGATCTCACCTGTCGCATGTCAATGCCATAGGCGAGCTGTGCGCCCAGTTCAGGCGCGGCATTCTCTCAGTGATTCGCGCCACGGGATACGACGAGGCGATGAAGCTGGTAAAAGACTATCACAAATTGCATCCCCAGGCCAAGAAATGCTGGTATCCGGATGCGTTTGAACAAATAGGAACTCCAGAGTGGCAGCAGTTGTATGTTAATGCCGAGCATAACGGCAGTGTGGGAATTATAACCATAAGCCGTGAAAGCTATAACAGGGATGTGGACGCGGAAATGAACCGCGCCATTGACTGGCTGAAGAAGGAAAACATTGAAAGAGTTGTAATTACAGGGGATTTTCACCTCTCAACCCAGATGGTCGGAGCCGATACCGCGGATTTCTATGCGGCTCTCAGCGACGTAAAAGAGGGTCTGAGGATTTCAAGGGACTGGTCCAGGACCGCCCGCCGGCTTAACGATGACTTCAAAATTTCTGTTGGATTTATAGGCGGCAAACGCTGCTTCGGCGGTTTTCTTGAACTTCTCATGCACTGCCACTACCTGATTTGCATTGAAGAAGCCGATTTGGGCATGCCTGAGGTAACTTTGCCAGTTGTTCCTGGGATGGAGGGCTGTCACTGGCCGTTCCGTAAAACCGTCCCTGAGAAGTGGCCCGATCTTTTGAGGCTGCTATTGACAGGCAGCCCGGTCCGCGCTAAAGAGGCGGTAGGCTGGCTTGTAGATTACGCTGGACCCATGGATAAATGTCTGCAAACAGCATGGAAGATTGTGACTGGAGCGGAGCATAATGTGGCAAGACGCAGGGTGAAAGAGTCTGGGCTTAAAAAATTGCCGAAGGATATAGTCCTTGAGGATTCTGGAAATAATGCAATAGAAACCGCAAGAAAATCTATCTTTGAAAGCATTCAGAATTCCTGCGCCAAGACTTTATCCGAGGCACTTCTTATTCAGGCAAAACATTCTGCCAGATTTATGGCAAGCCCAGCATGCCAAAATGGTAGAATAGGCGTAGAACTGAAAAAGACGATGGAAATATAGGCCGTTTCCCTGCACCTGTGCCAATGCAGGGTATCGGTGATTTTGCCCAATCCAGGCGAAAAAAAATCTATTTTGATATAATAAGACATTAAATGACCAGCAAACGCGAAGTGATGATATTGGACGCAGTTCGAAGCCCGGTCGGCAGGTTAGGAGGCATTTTATCAGGGGTCCGGCCGGATGATCTGGCTGCGCATTTGATAGAAGCGTTGTGCAAGAGGAACTTCCTGGACCCGAACGAAATCTGCGATGTATACCTGGGCTGCTCAAACCAGGCTGGTGAAGACGGCAGGAATATAGCGCGCATGGCCGTCATTATCGCCGGGCTGCCCTTTGAAATACCGGCCTGCACCGTTAACCGCCTTTGCGGCTCAGGTCTTGAAGCCGTAAACATGGCCGCTAAATGCATTTTAGCAGGGGAAGGGGATTTATATCTGGCTGGCGGAGTAGAGAGCATGAGCCGCGCTCCATGGGTGATTGCTAAGCCTGGCTCTCCTTTTCAGCACGGTAACCTTACAGCGTATGACACCTCGCTCGGCTGGAGATTCCCCAATCCCCGCATAGAGGGCAGGATTCCTTTACTGAGCATGGGGGAAACTGCGGAGAACCTGGCTGAGAAATATAAGATCGGACGCGGCGAGCAGGACAGTTTCGCGTTTGAATCCCATAAGAGGGCGGTGTGCGCCAGCGATACGGTTTTCAGCGAAGAAATAGTTCCCATTCCTATTCCCGCAAAGAAGGGACCCCAGGTTCTTGCGGATAAAGACGAGCCCCCTCGTGCGGACACATCTTTGGAGAAATTGGCGGCTTTGCCAGCTGTGTTCAGGAAAGGGGGGACTGTTACCAGCGGAAACAGCTCCGGCCTGAACGATGGCGCGTCTTTGTTGCTCCTAGTGAGCCGGGAGAAGGCCCTGGCCCTTGGAAAAAAGCCCATGGCCAGGTGGCTGGGCAGCGCCACAGCTGCCCTGGACCCCTCATATATGGGGCTGGGCCCGGTTTTTTCAACTCGCAAGCTCCTGAACCGACTGGGGCTCTCTCTTGGGGATTTGGATCTTATCGAGCTTAACGAGGCCTTTGCTGCTCAGGTGCTCGCGTGCGTGAGAGAACTCAATATCCCCATGGACAAGCTGAATCCCAACGGAGGGGCGATAGCTCTGGGCCATCCCCTGGGCTCAAGTGGCGCGCGTATTTTAACCACACTTCTCCATGAAATGAGGCGCCGCCGGTCCCGGCTGGGACTGGCCACGCTTTGCATAGGAGTCGGCCAGGGCATTTCGACCGTCGTTGCACGCGAATAACCGGCAAATGAGAGGATATGCGACAAAAATCATCTATGGCGACAATAGTGATTGATCATAAATTATGCAAGAAATGCGGGATATGCGCCGTGTTTTGCCCCAAGAAAATCTATTCTTTCAGCGCGCTGGACGGATTAAAAGTGGTAAAAGAAAAAGAGTGTACCGCGTGCGACATGTGTGTGATAATGTGCCCGGATTTTGCAATTAAAATACTCAAGGAAAAAGTTTAAGATTATGGAGAAGGTAAAAGAAGGAAGAAGACTTTTTATGGAAGGCAATATTGCGATAGGCGAGGGGGCAATCGCGGCAGGCGCAAAATTTTATGCGGGATACCCCATAACCCCTTCCTCAGAAATTGCCGAGCATGCTTCAGTCGTCCTGCCTAGGATCGGGGGCACTTTTATACAGATGGAAGATGAAATCGCCAGTATTGCCGCAGTCATCGGAGCAAGCATGGCTGGAGTCAAGGCCTATACCGCAACTAGCGGTCCGGGTTTTTCTTTGATGAATGAAAATATCGGATTGGCTTGTATGGTAGAGGCGCCTTGCGTGATAATTAATGTGCAACGGGTAGGTCCCAGTACGGGTTTAGCGACTAAACCTGCTCAGGGTGATTTTTTACAGGCGCGCTGGGGCGCTCACGGAGATCATTCTATCATTGCGTTAGCGCCGGCTTCGGTCCAGGAATGTTTCGATCTTACCGTCAAAGCTTTTAATTTTGCCGAGCGTTTCAGAGCCCCTGTTTTTGTATTATCCGACGGGATAATCGGGAAGATGCATGAAACGATTTTTATACATAGCTGCGAAGAAATTGAAATTGAAAACCGGAAGTTG
>JACQWW010000055.1:0-2836 GCA_016209025.1 Elusimicrobiota bacterium
TCCCTTACTTATCCCCAAACCCTTTCGCCGATTCCCCAGGTCTATTTCCTGTCTTACGACATAGGCGAAGCAGCTTATACCGATGATCTGCTGGGCGCCAAGATAGGGGCCGTGACTTCCATCGGCGTGGCCCAGCCCAAAACAGTCAATTCAATTATCAATGTGGGCATCACCAGATTAAGTCCCTTTGGCTCAAAAACGCAGGAATTTCCCTTTGAGACGATCAGGGTTCCCATCAATGCCGTGTCCCTTAAAATTAAAGCCAATTCTTTGGCCCCGGCCGGCGTCAAGCCCGGCATGACGACCGTTCCTTTATTAAGCCTGACCTTATCGGTCTCAAGAAACTACATAGATATCGGGGCCATGAGAATTGACCAGACCGGCACAGTGGACAATCCTGGCCGCACGGAAATGGAATCATTGGACAAAGTCGAAGGCCGGGGGGATATTAACCGCCTTTCCATTTATCTTGATGCTGACGGCAACCAAGTCTTTACCACGGCCGGCGATCAGCTTGTCGGCACGGTCCGTTATTGGGCCGACGCCTCCTCCGTGACCGTTAATAATGATTTTAAGGGGGGCCGGGCCGTCATTGATTTTAATATCGAGGGGAAACCAAGATTGCGGGTGACCAGCCAGCCGAGCCTTCTTTATATCGTAGGTGATATTGCCGCTTATGATAATGCGGGATGCCCGACCATCGGGGTTCAAGCGGCGGGCGGCGGCCTGAACAACTGTCTTGCTCTTGGCCACCAAATCGGCGTCAGGATTGATTCCCTTGCCGATCTGATGGTTCCGGGCCGCTCCGCCTCCATTACCGTGGTTGAAGATCCTTATGATAAACTGCCGGCTAACTCCGGCTTGACTTTAATAAGTCCGGACATTATTCCGGCGGTCAGCCTTATTCCGGCTATTATGTACGCTCCTGACGGGTACCCGGCTTATGCCAAACTCGATTCTTCGGGAACCGCCATTAGGATAAATGGCAAACTTCAGGCTGATTTAGACAGAAGAACCATCGTCGGCGGCGAGCCCCTCATTGAGCTTGATGGCGATGAAAAGCCGGATAATTTTGATTTCAATCGGGACAACCGCCGGATGGAAATTGACCTGGAGCCGCATCACCAATATTCAAAAATACGAAGCGGCTTTGGGTTATGACTATACCAACCCCAGTTTGTTGACCATGCGCTGGGACACCTCCTCAGTGGAAAACAAAAAGATAATTACCGGCATCACCCTGCCGGTAGCCAAAGTGACCAGGCTCTTGAGCGAAATATCGCCTTTAGCCAGCACTATCACCGTGGTCAGCAGCGAAGGTTTTCCCGATCAGGGCCGTCTTTATCTCGGCAGTGAAATTATTGAATATGACGGCAAGCTCGGGACCGATAAGATCCTGGTTAAAAACCGGGGAATCGGCGGATCACTTGCCCAGACCCACCTGCCCGGGGAAGTGGTCAGCAATCAAGCCTTTGTTTTTTCAGTCAGAGCCGTTTCATCCCTTGGAAGCGCCTACATTCCCAGTATGGCGGGCCGGCCCCTTCTTATGTACCGCACTGATGTCACGGAGCCGACTGTGCCGGGCGCGCCGAAAGTCATGCTGGCCCAAGGCGAGATGGCCTTGACCTATCAGATTGACTGGCAGCCGAGCCTTGATCCCGAGTCAAGGGCTTTCTATTACGAAATTCAAGAGAGGGAAGACACCAACCCGGTCTGGCGCACCATTGCCCTGATTCCGGCCAATAAAACCGGCGGGGCCGACAACAGTATTTTGCTCGTGGGCGATCCCACGGTCCAGACCCAGGGCTATGCCGCGGCTGACGCGCCGAGACAGTCCGGCCACTTTTATTCTTACCGGGTGCGCACTTATAACGCGGCCGGCGCCGTCTCCGTCTGGTCATCAGAGTCGGCGCCTGCTTCCACTGGTCAGATTCCCGAGGCAGTTAAAAACGTCTCCAACTACCCTAACCCGGTTGACACCAGGCAGGGCGGATACACCACCGTCACTTATCTTTTAGGCGCTGATTCCGACGTGACCATCACCATTTATGACCTGCTGGGATACAAAGTCCATGAATGGCATTTCAACCCGGGCGATCCAGGCGGATGGGTAGACATAGAAATTCCCCGAAGGAATTTCTGAAGTCTTAAGTCTAAAGCTTGACGTATGAATTTTAAGTCTGAAGTCTAAGGTCTGAAGTCTGAAAAAAAATGATGTTCTTTTTTATTTCAGACTTCGCGCTTCAGACCTCAGACTTATTTAGAAAAAGACATGGCCGCTGAACTTAAAGAAGAAATACTGAAAGAAGTTTTTGAAAAAATTGACGAGGCCTTTGGAAGCAAAATCGCGGTTCTGTTATCTTCCCAACAGGCGGCCGCGGCCAAGCTTTCGGAAATCGAAAGATTTTGGAACATGCTTATGGGGGATTTAAAAGAGCTGAGCGCGTCAGTGGCCGCGATGAAGGGCGTGACCGCCAATCTCGAGGCAGTGGTGACCGGAAAAATCCGCCTTGAATTCGAAAGCCGGCTTGAAGACTTAGCCAGAAACTGGTCGGCCCAACTGGCCCAGCAGGAGGCGCGGCTTATGGAAAAAAGCGAAGAAGGCCGTGAGCGTTCAGCCGCCGATGCCGAGCGCCGCCTGGCCGCCCGGCAGGCCGAGCACGAGCGGCTTTTTCGCGGGGAGGTTTTTGCTATATGGACCCGCGAGGCGCGCTCGGCCGCGGATAAATTTTCCAGCCAACTGCGCGAATTGCCGGAACTCAAACAAATCAGAGCCATCGAGGAACGTCTGGCGGAAACGGAACGCGGCCTTCTGGCGCTGAAGGATTCAGCTTCT
>JACQWW010000055.1:2898-23175 GCA_016209025.1 Elusimicrobiota bacterium
GAAACAATCAAGGGTCAGCTTCGCGTCGCAGGCCAGAGCAGCGCCAGTTTTGAAGAGACAATAAAAATGGTTTTAAAAATGGTGGAAGACCTCAAAAAGGCGGGGTGAACAGGGCGGGGTGAATATTGAATATAGAATATTGAATATTGGAAGAAAAAAAAGGAATTTATTTCCTTAACCAATATTCTACATTCAATATTCTATATTCTTTTTCGGCTCCCCAGCCTTCCAAAGAGGCTCCTCTTGACAATTTTGCTTATTGGGGTTATATAAAGGATAGAGAACGATAAACGGCAAATCCCGGGCAACTGGGAGGCGCAAAGCCGCGATCCTTGAAAAAGGAAGTCGGGTTGCCGAAGGACGATGAAGAAAAGAGGGAATTGCCTTTTCTATTTGATTTTAATGCCGCTGGCGCGGAGCCGGCGGTTTTTTATTTGCGAACCGTTCAGAAATAATATGGCCGTCCACTTTTCGCCGGTCAAGCCGGTTAATCCCTCTTTCCGGCGGCCAGCGTTCGGCGGCCATTATATAGCGGACATTATATAAAGGAGGAAATGGACAGCGGTTTGAATATTTAAACCGACAAACGGCAAACCCCGGGCAACCGGGAGACGCAAAGCCGAGCGTCCCCTCACCCTGCCCTCTCCCACAAGGGGAGAGGGAGGAAAAAAGGGACGGGCGGGCTGCCGAAGGACAATGAAGGAAGTGAGAATAAGCTCACAGAATTATCGTCTGACAGGTCGGACATGTCCGACACGTCTGACATTTTTGGGCACTTGGGCACTTGTGCACTTGTGCGCTTGCTTCGGCTGGGGTGCCGGCACCGGAGGCGAAGCCGGTAAATTTCTCTCTTATGGGGCCGGGGGCCGGGCCCTGGCCATGGGAGGCGCTTTCTACGGCTTGGCCGATGACGCGACCGCGGCTTATTGGAATCCGGCCGGTTTGGCCGGGCTCGAAAGAAAGGAATTGGTCGCCATGTACGCCCAGCTTTACGCCGACACCAATCTTGGATTTTTGGCCTACGCCCATCCGGCGGCCGGCTTCGGCACGATCGGGTTTACTTACAATCAGCTCGTTTCAGACGGCTTTGAGAAGGTCATGATTCAGACTGACAGCCTGGGCAACATCGTGGGCCTTCAGACCCTGGGCACTTTCAGCGACGAACAGCGCGCCATCGGCGTCGCCTGGGGCAGGGCTGTCGCCGAAAAGCTTAATTTCGGGGCCGGCGTAAAATTTCTGACCAGAAAGCTTGACACATCGGCATGGACATCACCACCATCATCAAAGGGCTTGTTCCCCGCCATCAGATGGGCTTCGGCCTGCACAATGTTCTGGCGATAAAGTCAGGCGATACGGACGACAAACTTCCCCTGGCGATTCGGTTCGGCAACAACTATCAAATCATCAGAAATAAATTGTCTTTGGGTCTGGATATTGACAGCTCCCAAAGAAGCGGCCTGTCCTGGAGGTTCGGAGGAGAATACTGGGTCATGAGCTGGGTGGCTTTCCGTTTCGGCATTCAGGGCGATCCCGGGGCCACCAAAGGTCCGCGTGAAATGAATTTCGGCGCCGGGCTCCATTACCAGAATTTTTCCCTGGATCTGGCCAACGCCGTGCATGATCTGGGGATGACGACCAGATTTTCCGCCTCCTGGAGATTCGGCACCTCGGTGCGCGTGGATCAGGAAAGCAAAGTCAGGCGTTCGATTCAGCTCGCTTTCGACGCTTTGAAAAGCGGCAATTTCCTTCTCGCCCTTCAACGCTTGAATCAGGCCTTGGATGCCCAGCCGTCGAACAAGATGCTTCAGAGCATGGCCGAGCGGATCTCCCAGGTGGTCTCGGTTTACCCTCAGGCCCTCGGCGAAAACGAGATCATGGCCTATGTCCGCAAGGGCGTGGCCCAGTTTTCCAGCGGGGTTGATTTAAAAGCCGCGGTCAACGCCCTGCGTTACGCCTTCAATAAAGATATTCACGATGAAAAGGTTCTGTCCCTGCTCAATCTCGTTGAAAAAGCGGCCAATGTTTCGGAGCTTACCAGCCGCGTCGAGGGGCCGCAGATTTTCACTTGGGTTGACCAGAAAATATTCGACGCGCGCTCCGCCTTCCATGACGGCCATTACGACGCGGTCATCCGGCGATGCCAGGATGTCCTTGATCTGGAGCCAAGCAATACGACGTCCCTGGAGATCATGGGAAGCGCCTTCTTCATGATGGACCAAAAAGAAAAGGCCGAGGTTCTCTGGAAGCGCGTCCTTGAGATTGATCCCAACAACAAAATCGTGCGGCCGTTCTTGGAATCGCTGAAGAAATAATGTCCGACTTGTCAGACCCGTCCGACCCGTCAGACACCCGTGCGCTTTTTTCAATTTGGGTCTTGCGCGCCGCGCAAAGCTGGCATAAACTTTAAATGTCAGGAGTCAATGGGCATGAGTAGGTTTAAATGTTTCGCCTCAATTACCTTAGTTGCCTCAGTTGCCTTATTTACTTTAGCCGCCTTTGCCTTCAGCCAGGACGCCGCCGATTCGATTGACGTGCCCAATCTCTCGATTTTGGAAAAGGAGCGGCAATTGCGCTCGGAGCTTGAGAGCAAAATTCAGACCGACATCCTTGATCCCATTCTAGGCAAGGGCAAAGCCGTGGTTTTCGTTTCCATCGAGCTCGACATAGTCACCCTCAGGCAGAATCTCACACAATCCGGCGCCGGTATGTCTTCTAAGTCTCTGGCCCAGTCCGGCTTGATGGCTGAGACCGAATACATCCTGCCCGGCATTCCCAAGCCCAAGAGTCTTGACGGCGGCCCCAGCGAAGGCAAATCCCAGCTGGCCCGTCAGGAGCGGGGCGCCTTTCAGGAGAAGTCGGCCCAAAAGACGATCATCAAACGCTGCGAAATCGTCATTCTGCACGACGAGAACCTTGCCAAAGACATGATTGAGACGGTCCGTCAGAGAATTGTTGACGCCCTCAAACAGTTCACGGTCAAGCCCGAGCAGATCGTTTTCAAGCCCACGCGCATGGAGGGGAAAATCCTTGACGATTTCCGCCAGCCCGCGGTTTATGTGCCGACTTTGTTCGCCCTGCTTTTGTTTTTATTTCTCATGTTTTTGTTCGGCCCGCTGTCTTCGTTCATGCGCGGCTACGCCCGCTTGCTGGAAAGAAAGGAAGGAACCGAGGTCAACGTCGAGTCGGAGTTCAAGGGAACGCCCGGGGAGGAAGGGGGCGCCGGCGGCATAGGCGGCGGCACTTTGGGCGCCGTGGAAGGCGAAATGGCGGCGGTCGCCGGCAAAGAAGAGGGGGGTGAGGAAGAGATGAACAAGTTCGAGCCGTTCAAATATGTCAATGACGAGAATATCAAGGGTCTTATTTATCTTTTGAAACGCGAACAGCCCTGGGTGATTTCCGTGGTTTTGACTTATTTAAAGCCCGAATATGCCCAGAAGGTGCTTGTTTCGCTTCCGGTTGAACTGCAGGCCAGGGTGGCCATGGAAACAGCCACCATCCGGGAATTCAGCCGTGAGCAGGTTGTGGCCATCAATCAGCAGATCAAGGAGCGCGTTAATTTCGTCATCGGAGGCATCGAGCCTCTCGTTAAGATGCTTGAGGAAGCCAAGTCCGACATCCGCGACAGCATCCTGGAGTACCTTAAAAACGAAAAACCCGAGGTTTATGAAAAATTAAGGAAGCGGCTTCTGCTTTTCGAGGATCTGCCGATGATTCCGGATAAGGCCCTGGCCGTCGCCATCAGGGAGCTCAAACCCTCGGAGATCGCCCTGGCTTTGCGGCAGGCGTCGCCCGACGTTGAAAACAAAATTTTCGCCAATCTTTCCAGCGGCGCCGTCAATCTTGTCAAGGAAGAACTGGAATTGTCGTCTTCCTTCGCGCCCGAACAGATCGAACGCGAACGCCAGAAGATTCTTTCCATCATTAAGCGCATGGAGTCCGAGGGCAAGATTGTTTTTCGGGAGCGGCCCCAGACGACCGTCATTGACGGCATCGAAGAGGACGAGGTGAAAACCCGCGAGCGCGAACGCGCCTGGCGCCTAAGCGCGTCGGCGGCCGGCGGCCAGCAAAACGCGCCGGCGGGCCCGACGTCCGACTTGTCCGACTTGTCAGACCGGTCCAGCCAGCCCGATACGTCAGACCAGGCTGACCAGTCTGATATGTCCGACGAGTCCGACCTGTTCTATGCGCGCGGCTGGGATTTTTACCACGAGGAGCGCTACACCGAGGCGGCCGAGTCCTTTACGGCGGCGGTAAATATGAGACCGGATTTTTGGGAGGCTTGGCAGGCCTTGGGCAGTTCCTACTATTCATTGGGCAGATATCAGCAGGCCCTTGAAGTTTACGAGAAGGTTTTACAGGCAAGTCCGACCCCGGAACTGGAAAAATTCGTCCAAGAGATCAAAGTAAAGGTGGAAACAAATGGATGACAATTCTTTAAATGATATCCAATCAAAAATAAAGCAAGCCAAATCCAAAGAAGAGCTGTCCAAAAATTGGGCGGCTTATATGGAGGAGCTCAAGAAAAAAGCGGCCAGGGCCTCTGGCCCTAACTCCGCCCCCGAAGCACTGCGGAGCGGGGCCAGAGAGGCCAATAAAGCAAATGAGTTAACGAGCCCTGTTTCCTTGACACCCATGGAGGCGGCCAGAGAGAAAATTCGCAAACTGGAGACCGAGCTTTCTCAAACCCAAAAAGAAAAAGACGACGCGGGGCGGCAGATAAAAGAAATCAGCGAGAAATTGCGCCTTCAGGACAGCCAGATTTCCTCGCAGGAGGAAGAACTGCGCCAAAGGGCGCTTGAGGTCCAGAAAGTCAAGGAAGAGCTCAATCAAAAAGCCCTGGATTTGGCCAAAAACGAAGAGCAGATCGCCAGGCTTCGGCAGGATTTCGCCGCCAGAGTCATGGAAATCGAGCGGCTCCGCCAGGAACGCGATTCCTTCATGGAAATGGAGCAGGGCATCCGGCAAAAGTCCTAGATGATCCGCGAAACCGAGACCAGATACAATGAGAGCCTGGCCAAGTTTTGGCCAGGCTTGAGGAAAAAGACCGGGAAATCGAACAGCTGCGCTATCAGCTCGAGCGCGCGGTCAGCGGCGAAAACCAGCGCCTCATGAATGAGCGAATCGGCGCTTTGACGGCCAGAGCGGCCGAGCTGGAAACAGGGCTGGCGGCCAAGGAAAAGGAGTTGGAAGATTTCAAAAGCTATCTGAGTGAACAGCAATCCCAGACAGCCAGACAGCGCGAGGAAGAAGCCGGGGAATCCGCCAGGCAAAAACTTTTACTGGAGGAGAAGATTGAGCAGGCCAATATCCGCCTGCGCCAGCTTGAAGAAGAGTCGGCCAGCCTGCGCCGGATTCTTGTCAAAGAGGACGAGCGCGCCCGGCAGCTGGAAATAAGCTGCCACGGCCTTGAGGACGAGCGCCGCGCCTTGAAAGGGCGTTTGGAGATTTTAACCGGCGATGTCCGCGAGCACCAAGGCAAGCTTTCCCGTTTCCTTGAAACAGCCGAGGCGGTCCCGGCGAAACGGTCCGCCGAAGACGAGGCTCGGCGCATGCCGGGCGCGCAAGATGAACTTTACGGCGCGGCCTTTCTGGCGGATGCAGCCGGGCCGGCTACTGAGCCTTATGAATGGGACGAGCCGTTGCTTGGCCTGGAAGGCCGCGTTGGCCTTGACGATCAATTATTCGGCGATTTGCCGCCGGAGACGGGGGAAGAAAAATGAATGTTGAATATAGAATATTGAATATTGGAAGAAAAAAGGGAATTTATTTCCTTGACCAATATTCCATATTCAACATTCTATATTCTTGATGCCGATGGAAGATTTAGAAAAGCTCGAGCGCGAAAAGGACGCGGAATTGGCGCAATTGGCGGCCAAGATCGAACAGTTGGAAACCTCGGCCCGGGCGCGCCAGGAGCTTTTTGAAAAAGAAGCCGAGCAGCTCAGGGAGCTTTTTGAGCGCTCGATTCAGACCCTGGATTCGGCTCTCGGCACTTCGCAGGAAAGGCTTTCTCAGGAAATTGCCGCGGCCGGCGGGAATTTGAGCGCCATTGAGAAGCGTCTCGAAGAAATCGTCGCGGAGACGAGTCTGCCGGCCATTGAGGCCAAGATCAAGGCCATCGAGGAAAGCATCGCCCAAAAAGGCGACATCACCCATTTGGGCCGCGCTGAGGCGCTTTCCCGGCAGATGAAGGCCTTCTGGGGCCAGGTTGAAGAAAGAATTAAGAACAAAACAGAACAGATAAGCCGGCTCAAGGAACAGTTAAGCTTGAAAGAGAAAGAAACCGCGGGTCTGGCCGGCCGGCTTGAGACGGAAAAATCAGCGCTTTACGCCGAATGCCGCCTGGCCCTTGAGACAAAGGAAAAAGCCGCCAAAGAGGCGGTCCGCAGCCTGGAAACGGAGCTGGCCGGCCGGAATTTAAGGGTCCAGGAAATTTCCAAGATCGTCGAGGCGCGCCAGATCTGGCTTGAGCATGAAAAGACAAGGCGCCTGGAAGCCTTTAAGGCGCTTTTACGGGATCTTGAAAGCCGGTCGCGCGAGTTCCAGCAGAAACTCGACGAAGAGCGCTCATTTTGGGAAAGCCGGATCAAGGCCATGGATCAGGAAATCGGCTCTCTCAACATGAGAATGGTGACCGGCCAGGCCGAGATCGCCGCTTTCAAAGCCAGGAGCGAACAAGAGCTCAAGGCCATGGAAACCGGATTCGCGGCTGAATTTGAAAAGCGCCAAAACGCCTGGCGCCTGGAAAACAAGGCGCTTAAAGACAAGCTCCTCGAAACGGAGAATTTCATCGGGGATTTGACGGCCAAGCTCGGCTCAGCCGAGCGGTCCCACCGCCGGGAGCTTGAGCTTGCTGAGGCAGGCGTTCATAACCGCGAGCTTGAACTTAAAAAAGAAATTGAAGAACGCGAAAAAGGGCTTGAGATTATGCGCCGCGAGCATTCGGCGCTTTTGGAGAAAAAGACCAAAGAGCTCGAAGCCATCAAAGCCGAATATGAAGCCAAAGCAGTGACCCCGGCCTTTGAAATCAAAAGAAAGCACATTGAAGAGCTGGCCGGAAAAAAAGAGGAGCTTGAAAAAAGACTCCGCGAGGTCAAGGAAAGCGGGCGCCTTGAGTGCCTGGAAAGCGAAACCCAGCTTAAAGCATGCCAGGAGCAAATAAAGTCTCTTCAAGAAAAATTGAGCCTGGAGGGGCGCGGCCACCAGCAGCGTCTCAAAGACATCGCTAAAAACCATGATGATCTTTTGGCTCCTTACGCGGCAAAGCTGGGCGAACTCAACAAACTCATCGAGCTCCAGGCGGCAAAGCATAAAGACGAACTGGCGGCCCTTGAAGCCAAAAAAGCCAACATCCATATCGAAGCCGACCATCTGCGGGCGGCTTTTGAGGCTTCCGTTGAGGAAAAGCGCCGGGACATGATTTTCGCCATCGAGAACCTTAAAGCCCAGGTCCAAGCCCAGGCGGCCCGTTTTGAACGGGAAAAAGAACAGTGGCAGGAGAACCTGCGCTCGGCCCGCGATCAGGCGCAAAAGCTCGATTCCCAGCTTGAATCGGAGCGTTCGGTCCATGACGGCCAGATCAAAGAGCGCGAACAAGATATTGATAAAAGCCGCACAGCCAATGAAACCAAGATCGCCGGGCTGGAAAAAGAACTGGCCCTGATGACGGCCGAGGCCGCGACAGAATCACAAGAACAGCAGCTTCAAATCGAGCGGCTCGAGGCCGAATCGCGGCTGGCCTTTGAGGATTTGAAAAAAAACAAGGAAGCGGAGCAGGTCGCTCTTGAAACCAGGCGGACCGCGCTTTTGGCGGCCGTCAACGAGCAGGCGGAGGCTTTCGCCGCCAAGCGCCGCGAGATGACTCTTGAAGCCGACGAGGTTCAGCAAAAGCTTTTGACTTTGGAAAAAAGCCTGGAAGAATGCCGCCGCGGCCACGAGGAGGCCTTGGCCCGGCTCCAAGAGCGCCGCGCCCAGGTCGTGGCGCCTCTTGAGGCCCAGGCGCGGGAGATGGAGGAGCGGCTGACCCAAGCCCGGACCGAGTCGCACAGCCGTTTGGATATCTGGACATCGCGCTTGACGAGCCTTAAAGCGGATATTGAGAAACGCCAGGCTGATTTTATCGGCCGGTGGCAAGCCAGAAAAAAAGACCTGACCGCTGAAATCAGCGGCTTGGAAGGTAAGCTCTCAGAGCTTTGCCGCGGCCATAATGAGGCCTGCCTGCGCCTTGAAGCGGACAAGTCGCAGAAAGAAAAAGATTTGGCCCAAAAAGAGCGCTTATTGGGCGCGCTTTCCGTCTCCCTGGCCGAGCGCCGGCAGCAGGCTTCAACCGAACTCGAAGGCAGGCTCGCGGTGAATGAGCGGGCCCTTAAAAAGGCCGGCGAACTATTGGAAAAGATTTCCGCCAAGGCCGCGGCCCTGGAGACGCAAAAGAGGCGCGAGCTTGACGCGCTGACCGGGCAATTGCATCGCCTGGAAGACGAACAAGCGGCTCAAGCGAAGGCCTTGGAAGAGCGTTATCGTCAAGACAAGGAAATGCTTGAGGAAAAGCTTAAAAACCATGTTCATGAAGCTGAAAAGGATCTGGGGACGCTCAACCAGGACATCCGCGGCCTTGAAGACAAAATCAAAGACAAAGCCATGGAGCTTGAGGTGCTGCGCAGCCAGCAGGATCTTGAGCTCGCCGAGATCGCCCGTAAAGGCTCGATGGCCCTTTCTGAAACGCGGCTTAAAAGGGCCGAGGAGGCCGCGCGTCTGCGGCAGATCCGGCGGGCTTTCCGGGAAAAGCTCAGGGAAAAAGAGCACGAATTTTATTTGGCGCGTCTGAAATTTGAAATGAGGTCGAAGAGGCTCGAAGAAATACTTACCAACAAGCGCCATGAGCTTGAGCGCACTAAATCATTATGGGCCGACCGGGCCGAACAGACGATTTCCGGCCTTAAGAGCAAGATTGATGGACTTGTCGTCGAACGCGCGGCAAAGACCGACAAAACAAAAGAACTTGAAGCAAAAGCCCTTGAGATGAAATCCAGACTCGAAAGCCTGCGCTATGGCTTTTCCAGTCCGTCGGACCCTTCGACTTCGCTTGGGGCAGGCAAGTCGGACGCTTCCTGGCAGGCCAGGGAAAGAGAACTTATCCAGGCTAAGGCAAGAGAGCAAATCGAGCATTTCAGGAAGCGGCTGGAGGATCTCCTGGCTGCCAAGGAGATGGAAAAAACCAAAATGCTTGAAGCGGCTCAGGCGATGGAGCCCATCAGCCGCGAGGCAAGCGTCACTCTCACCGACTTTTTGCTGGTCTGGGAGCGGGAAGTGCGCCGGATGGCGACTTTAATAAAGGGTATTGAAGAAAGTTCGTTTTGGAGGCAACATTAAAGGGGGGAATGTAGAATGTTGAATATTGAATATAGGGGAAGAAGAAAAACAAAGCTGTCCTGTATTCTATATTCTACATTCTACATTCATCGCTATGGCTGATCCAATTCCGCCATTGCCGCCTCCTACGCCGCCTAAAGGGCGCCCCCCTATGCCGCTGGGGCCGGCATCCGCAAGGCCGGCTTCTTTGCCGCCTTTAAGGCCTAAAACCCCTCAGCCTGGCGGACCGCAATTTGAACGAGTCCAGCCGCCTCCCGCGGGGCCGCCTGCGCCGCCGAGATTTTCGGGAGCCGGCTTGCCTGTCATAGGGCCGCCGGCCGGACGCGCGCCCCGCTTTCCAAGCGAAGCAGGAGCCTCGCCCGCGGGCGGGCCGCCGTCTTATGGTCCAGCCGCCGGCGGGGGTGCTCCCCCGGCTTTTCGCCGCGGCGGCGAGGAGCAAAAGGCCGAGATGACCGAGCTTCAGGAAAGACTCAAAAGCCTGGAATCGAAAACCCAGCAGGTCATGCAGACGAACGAGCAGCTTGAGCATGATAAAAAAGATGTGGAGGATAAGCTGGTCAAATTGGAAAAAAGCTTGGTGGAGGAGCGGGAAAAAGCCATGTCGGCCAACCTGCGATCTCAGGAAGAAAAATCGGTCGGCATGCGCGTCGAGGCAAGCCTCAGGGAGATTCAGGAAAAGCTCAGGCGCGATCAGCGCGAGCGCGAGCTCGAGCTTAACAAAGCCAAGCTTGAGACCCAGATCAAGGACATGGAAAAGAAACTCGTTCATGAGAGAGAGACCTGGGTCGAGGCCCTTAAATCACAGATAGCCAAACGCGATCTGGAGGACCGGGCCATTGAGGAGCGTTTCAATGCCAGGCTCAAGGAGCTTGAGCAGCGCTTCGGCCAGGATCGCGCCAAGCTCACCGCCCAATTGGAGGAAAAAAACCGGCGCATCGAGGAGATGGGCAAGGAGTGCCTGGTCAAGGAGGAGTCCCTTAGATCCCAGATTCAGAAATTCGATTCCCAGGCCATGGTCTTGCGGGAAAAAGAAAAAAGCCTGGAAAAATCGGAAACGTCTTTGGACCAGGCTGAGCGCCGCCTTGAAGAGCGCGAGTCCCAGCTTCGCAAGCTCCAGGGCGCTGATCTTGATTTGGCCGGGGCCAAGGAGGAACTGCGCAAAACCCGCTCCGAGCTCGAGAGTTTTGAACGTCAATTGCGGCAAAAAGAAGCTTATCTTGAACGCGCCCGTTCCTCCCTCGCTCAGATGGCCCGCGAACGCCAGGAGCTTTACCGCTCGCACGAGGAGTCAAGGCTTTTGCGCGTCAGGGTCAGCGGCCTTGCCGAGTTGGTGCGCCGCTTTCAAAAAGATAAGCAAGCCGCGGGTCAGGCTGTCCATCGGGCCTTGACCGGGAAGGATTCCGAGATCGCGCAGTTGAGAGCCGCCGTGGACCAGGTCAAGGCTGAGCGAAGCCGCCTTGAGCTTGAGTTTGAGCGTTTGCGTTTTGAAAAAGACGGTCTTGGCCGGGAGAAGCAGAATTTAGAAGGGGAAAACCTCAGGCTTAAAGGTTCCTTGGAAAGCGCCGGCAAGGCGCACCTTGAACTTCCCGGCATTATCGGCCAATTAAACGCGGCCCGCCAGGAGCTTGAGGCGAAGAACTCGGCTCTTCATCGCAGTGAAGACGAGGGCCGGCAGATCAAATCATCTTACGGCCAGCTTATGCTTGAACGCGATGCGCTTGCCCGGGATTTGAAAGCAGCCATAAAAGATTTGGAAAAAGCCGAAAGCGAGACCGTGCATTTAAGGCATGAGAATAAGCAAGCTCAGGAAAGGGCCGCTGCGGCTGTTGCCGAGCAAAAAAGGGAGACGGAAGCGATCCGCCAGCAGACATGGCTCGTTCAGGAGGCGGCCCGCCAGGAGGCCAGGATCGCCCAGGAAGCGGCCCGCCAGGCAGCCCAGGACAAGGCCGACGAAGTCCGCCGCCTCTCCAGAGAGCTCGATGAAACGCGCGGGCTTTTACAAGGCATGCGCCAAGCCGCGGCTGATTTGACCGAGCGCCATGAAAAGGAATCCGCGGTGATGGCTGAAAGCATGGAAAAAGTGCGCCGCGAAGCGGCCCTTTTTCAGGAAACAGCCCGGCAGGAAGCCAAGCTTACCCGCCTGGCGGCTGAGCAGGTCCAGGAAGGGGCCCGCCAGGAACGCGAAAAAGCCTTATTGCAGGTTCAGGAGGCCGAGGTCCGGCACAAGGCGGCCCAGGAAAAGGCCGGGATTTTGGAACTTGAAATTCGCGGATTGCGCCGGCGCCAGGCGGAAAAACTTTCAGCTTTGCATTCGGAGGTTCTTGCCCTGAAAAAGTCCCGCGCCGATCTGGAGGCGGGGGCCGTTCAATTGAAAAAAGAATATGAAGAGCAGGCGTTGAAGCTGAAAAATACTTTTGAGAACCAGCGCCTAGCCTATGAGGAGAAGCTCCCACCTGCTATAAGGGTCAGAGACCCCGTTCAGGTGCGGTCAGAGACCGAAGCCTTAAAACAGGAGCTGGACATCAAAAAGCAAAGCGAGCCCCAGGCCCCTGTTGAGGTCCAGAAAGTTCAAGGGCCAAAGGCTCCTAAAGACAAGCCGGCCCCGCCTGAAAGCGAGGCTAAACAAGTCCATCCGCCTCGCGGCGAAGCAGGCCGCAAAGGCGGACTTTTCGGATGGTTGATGAAACCCCTATGAGAGTTTGCGAGTTTTCGAGTTTTCGAGTTTTCGAGATTTTTAAACCCGTAAACTCGTTAATCCGTAAACTCGTTAACTTTTTTTATGATCGTTCTTCATAGATTGAACGGCAAGGAGATTTCCATCAATGCCGAGCTTATCGAGTCGGTTGAGGCGGCGCCGGATACGGTCGTGACCTTGGTTACCGGCAACCGCTACCTAGTGCGCGACACGGTTGACGAAGTCGTGGGCCGGGTTATCGAATTTAAAGGTAAAATCGCGGCCCAGTCCGGCCGCCAGCCACAGGACTGGCAGCACCTAAAAAAGGGAACAAGGGAATGAGGGAACAAGGGAACAAGGGAATGAGGGAACAAGGGAACAAGGGGTTTCCTTTCCCTTATTCCCTCATTCCCTTGTTCCCTTGTTCCCTATTTTTATGGACATAGCCACTATTCTCGGCATCACTGTTTTTGCCGGCATGGTCGTTGTAACCGTTCTGATAGCCGAAGGCAAGGCCGGGTTTACGCCTTTTTTAAATGTTGAGGCCTTATTCGTGGTCATGGGCGGAACCTTTTGCGCCCTTCTGGTCAACTACTCGTTAAATCAGGTGCTCGGCTTGGGTAAAGTTTTGAAAAAGGCCTTCAGCGCCGATGAAGAGGAAGAAGGGGGTGAAATCATCACCACTTTCGTCCAATTGGCGACCAAGGCCAAGAGAGACGGTTTTTTGGCTTTGGAAAACGACGTCAAGCGCTTGGCCAACGATTTCATGAAACGCGGCCTGCAATTGGTGGTGGACGGTTCGGACCATGATTTTATCAGCAACATGCTGGAAACCGCGCTCGGATTTATCCGGGAGCGCCATAAGGTGGGCCAGGAAATTTTCTATGCCTTGGGCACTTACGCCCCGGCCTTCGGCATCATCGGCACGGTGCTGGGCATGATGTTGATGCTCAATTCCATCACCGACGTCGAGGAGGTGCCCAGGCGCATGGCCATGGCCTTAGCCGCGGCTTTTTTCGGTTTGGGGGCCGGGTATCTTGTTTTTCTTCCCATGGCCGGCAAGCTCAGGCGCCGTTCCGAAGAGGAGATCCTGGTCAAAGAAATAATCATCCGGGGTGTTTTGCTTTTACAGGCCGGGGCCGCTCCCAGTGTTTTGGAATCGAATCTCAAGGCTTATCTTGAGCCGGCCAAGCGCATGATGATCAGGACAGGAGCTGCAGGGCGTGGCCCTTAAACCAAGAAACCTCATTGACGAAAACGATCCCAGGGTGTCCAAATTCGGCCACGCGGCCCCGCCATGGCTTATCAACTACGCTGATTTGATGACGGAGATGGTTTGTTTTTTCATAATTCTTTACGCTCTTTCCGCGGCCTTGAACAAGAATGTTCAGGAGGCCAAAGTGCAGATTGAGCAGATGATCAAGGAAGGCAAAGTGGCCGGTCAGGTTAAAATGACCAAAGAAGGCCTGCAGATCACTTTCGAGGAAAAGGGCGAAATGGCTTTTTTCGAGTCCGGCAAAGCGGATTTGACGCCGGGCATGACCGGGCTTTTAAGCCACATTGCCCCGACCTTGACCGAGCTGGCTAAAAAATTCGACATTTTGGTCGAGGGCCATACCGACAGCCTGGCCGCGGTCGGGTACGGCGAGTATAAGCCTGTGTCGCCCAATGACACATTGGAAAACCGGGCCAAGAACCGCCGGGTCGTTTTTTTTGTCAAAACCCTGCCGTCAAAATTTCAGGAAGGCGAATAAAGAAAGAATATTGAATGTTGAATATGGAATATAGGATGAAAAAAAGAGGAATTCGACTTTTTATTTCTATCGCCCTATATTCAATATTCAATATTCAATATTCTCCGCCTTCATGGGCCGAAAATCCTCTTTTGAAGGAGGATTTGGCCGAAGGCCGGGTGACCGACATTATGCGGGCTAAAAAGCTTGTTTCGAGAAAAAGCTTTTTTCTTTTCAAGGCCCCTCGTTACGGTAATTTTTTGGAGGGATATATACGCGGCGTCATCACCGACTACGATGACCGTCCCATTGCGGACGTGGTGGTGCGCGCCACGGTCAGCTCGATGGCCACCGGCAAGAAACGAACGGAGCAGGACGAGCTTGTCCTTGGGGCGGCGGAGGAAGGCGGCAAAGAAAAGGTTTTTGATCTAGTGCCTAATTTTGAGCCGGGCATCAGCGACAACCAAGGCGTTTACCGCATCCGTTTTTCCATCCCCATCATAAAAAACCGCATTGACCTGCGTGGCAAGATTCTTTACAACCCCGGCTGGGACCAGCAGCATGATGTTCTAGGCCAGGCCTACGAACCCCAGCAGAAAGAATCCGATTTCAGGCTGTTTTACGACGAAAAGATGAAGTTCATCGCCTTTTCCGAAGGAACCAGAAAAATGGTCGTGCGGCCGGTGAGAAACGTCGGTCCCGCGGTTTCCCCCATCAAGCTCAAGGGGGCGGAAAAACCGGAAACCGCCCAAACCGCCAAAGAAAAAGTCCAGGGCGCCAAGACGCCGGAGGCCAAAGCCGAAAAAGCCCAGGAACCAAAAGCTCAGGAGAAGAAAGAAAACGACGATTTTTTTAAAGGCTTTGATTTCGGCCCGTAGCTTACAACTTCCTGTTTTTATTACAATATTATTATCAGGTGCCTAAGGCACCTGTTCTATTATTATGTCATGCATTGATTTACGGGATAAAATCGAGCAGGTTTTGAAGCCGCTGGTTGAAGCGGAAGGATTCGCTCTGGCCGATCTCCATTGGCGCTCCGAATCCTGCGGATGGGTTTTAAGATTGATATTGAATCATGAATCAAGGCCCATCACCCTGTCTGATTGCGAAAAAATCAGCCGGTTGGTGGGAAAGCCCCTCGATTCATCTGATTTAATCAGGCACGGCTACTGTTTAGAGGTATCTTCGCCGGGAATCAAGTTATGAAAATTTTGCCGAGCAAAATTTTCATTAGTCGTTTGTCGTTTGTCGTTTGTCGTTTTACGACCGACGAGCGACGAGCGACGATAAACGCGCCGACGAGCGAAGCGAGGGGGCGCCGGTGACTCAAAAAAGCGAATTCATCCTGCTTCTGGAGATGATCGAAAAGGACAAGGGTATTCCCAGACAGGAAATCTTGCGTTTGATCGAAGGGGCTATTGTTTCCGCTTTTCACAAGCACCTGGGCCGGGAAATGCCTGTCCGGGCCTTGATGGACGAGCAGACCGGCGAAATCAAGGTGACCATCGTCAAGAAAGTCGTCCAGGCGGCCCAGGATCCGATCGCGGAAATCGCCTTGGAACAGGCCAAAAAAATCAAACCGGACGCTGCGGCGGATCAAGAGCTGGAAGTGGCGGTGGATACCACGGATTTCAGCCGCATCGCCGCCCAAACCGCCAAGCAGGTGATTCTGCAGAAATTAAGGGAAGTCGAGAAGGAAAATCTTTTCAAGGATTTCAAAAAACGCGAAAGCCTGGTCGTGACCGGTTCTGTTTACCGGTTTGCCCCTGATAAGACCGTCTATGTAAGCCTCGGCAAGATCGAGGCCATCTTAAAAAAGGAAGACCAGATTCCCGGCGAGCGTCTGGCGGTGGGGGCCACCATCAAGGCGGTGGTGCGGGCTGTGGAACCGGCGCCCAAGGGGCCGGAGGTTTACCTTTCGCGTTCCGCGGTCCGGTGGGGGCCTGCGTCGGAATCAAGGGCACGCGCATCAGGCCGGTGATCGCCGAGCTTCATGGCGAAAAAATAGATTTAATCGCGGCCAGCGACAAGATCGAGGACATGCTGGCCGCTAGTTTGGCGCCGGCCAAAGTCGTTAAAATAGAGCTTGAGGATAAAGACAAAAAAACAGCGCGCGTTCATGTGGCGGAGGACCAGATGGCCGGCGCCATCGGCAAAGACGCCATTAATTTGAAACTTGCTTCGGAGCTTACCGGCTGGAACATGACGGTGGAACAGGTGGCAGGCGGTTCGGCCGCGGCCGCTGCGGCCGTTGAAGTTAAAAATGATGAAAAAGGCAGCTAGCAAGAAATTTATTAAAAGCAAGGCCAAGATTTCGGACTCGACCGAGGCAGCCGAAGATCAGGACGCTTCGGTTCAGACTCAAGAGTCGGCGGTTCCGGTAAAAGAAGAGCCATCTGAGGCGGCGAAAAAATCCGTCTTGAAAAAGACGGTATCTAAAAAAGCAAAATCACCGCTAAATAGCGTGGTTAAAGTTAAACGGCCTAAGACGGCTAAAAAACCGGTTAAAAAAACCAAAGGACGGTCTGTTGCGTCTAAACATAAAGAAGAAACTGCGGCGCCGGCTGAGCCTGTAGAAACTGCGGTACAGCCTGAAACAGCGGATGCCGCCTCCGCCGCGGCCGTTGAGTCGCCGAGCCCCGCCGCCTCAGACGGCGCCGTTGAAACAAAGGATTCCGGACGCGCGGCCGTTGCCGATGCGCCTGAGATTGAATCCGAGATCAAAGATAAGGGCAAGCCGGCCAGGGCCCCCGGCCCAGACTCCGTCCCCGAAGCACTGCGGAGCGGGGCGGCCAGGGCCCCCGGCCCAGACTCCGTCCCCGAAGCTCGACGCGTTCCTCCGGAACTTCAATCGTCCCTGATCTCCGATCAGGGACTGCGGAGCGGGGCGGCCAGGGCCCCCGGCCCAGACTCCGTCCCCGAAGCACTGCTGAGCGGGGCGGCCGAAGCCCCCGGAGCAGCCGCCTTGGACGCTGCCCCAGCCGCAAGCGTTCCGGAAAAAACAGCGGTCACTCCTGCGGCTTTGACGCCGCCGCTTCCTTTAAAAAAGAAGATCATCCTTACGCCTCAGATTACCGTCAAGGAATTGGCCGGGCTTCTTGGCATCGGAGTGAGCGATATCATCAAGCGGTTGATGGGTTTCGGAGTTTGGGCCACGATCAATCAAAGGATAGAATCTGAAACAGCCGGCCTTATAGCCGGCGAACTCGGCTTTGAGGTCGAGGTGCCGAAGGTTTTTGAAGAAGAACAGCCTCTTATCCAGGAAACATCCGCCGGCGGCCGGCAAAACCTGGCCCCTCGGGCGCCCATTGTCACCATTATGGGGCATGTGGATCACGGTAAGACAACGCTTTTGGATGCGATCCGCCATACCCGCGTCGCGGAGCAAGAGGCGGGCGGCATTACCCAGCACATCGGCGCTTACCGGGTCAAGACATCTAGAGGGGATATTGTTTTTCTCGACACCCCGGGCCATGAAGCCTTCACAGCCATGCGGGCCCGCGGCGCCAAAGTCACGGATATCGCCCTTTTGGTTGTGGCGGCCGACGACCGGATCATGCCGCAGACCATTGAAGCCATTGACCACGCCAAAGCCGGCGGCGTTAAAATCATAATCGCCATCAACAAAATAGATAAACCGGAAGCCAATATCATCCGCCTCAAGCAAGAGCTTTCCGGTTTGGGGCTGGTGGCGGAAGATTGGGGCGGCAAAACCGTGATGGTGGAGGTTTCCGCCAAAAAACGCCTGAATTTGGACAAGCTTCTCGAAATGATTCTTTTGGAAGCCGAAATGCTGGAGCTTAAAGCCAATCCAAGCCGGCCCGCGGTCGGGGCCGTATTGGAGGCGCGCAAAGATCCGAAAAAAGGCAATGTAGCCTCCATTCTCGTTTTGGACGGGACATTGCGCGTGGGCGATCCTTTTATTTGCGGCGTCACCTGGGGCAAGATCAAGGCCCTTGTTGACGATCAAAACCGCAAAACCAACGAAGCCAAGCCGGCCACCCCTGTTTTGATTATGGGTTTTGAGGAAACGCCCCAGGCCGGCGACCGTTTATTTGCGATCAAAGACGAACGCCAGGCCAGGCAGACGGCTGAACGCCGCCGTCTTGAATTTGAGAGAATTCATGGCAAAAAAACCGAAAAGCATCTGGCCCTTGAAGATCTTCATGAAAAAATCAAAAAAGGGCTGGTCAAGGAATTCCGCATCGTTCTTAAAGCCGATGTCCAGGGATCCCTCGAGGCGGTCATCGGGGAACTTTCCAGGCTTCGCCACGAAGAGGTCGTGACCAAGGTTCTTCACGGCGGCTTGGGCGATGTCAATTTGTCGGATGTTCTGCTGGCCGCGGCAAGCGACGCGGTCATTTTGGATTTTAATGTTGCGACCGATCCGCGGGCCTCCGAGGAGGCCGGGCGGGAAGGCGTGGAAATCCAGCATTATTCCGTGATTTACGAGTTAATCGCCGATGCCCGGGCGGCCCTGGAAGGGCTTTTGACGCCGGTGATCAAGGAAAATATTTTGGGCATAGCCGAAGTCAGGGCCGTATTTAATGTTTCCGGGGTCGGGCCGGTGGCCGGTTGTTTTGTTTCCAAGGGAAAAATCAGCCGCGGGTCACAGGCACGGGTCTGGCGGGCGGAGCAAAGACTGCTCGACGGTAAGATCACCGGCCTAAAAAGAATCAAAGACGATGTGACTGAAGTCGCCCAGGGCTACGAATGCGGCGCCGCAGTGAGCGGCTATAAAGAGCCGAAGAAGGGCGACCGGATTGAATGCTTCGAGCAGATCAAGAAACTAAAAAAGCTCGACAAAAAATAATGTTTCCCGACCGTATCAGCCGCGTGGAAAGTTTAATGCAAGAGGAGATCTCGCGTTTCCTGGAAAGCCGTTATGACGAAATCAGCCAAGCAGCGGGAAACGGCTTATTGACGGTGACCGGCATCAGCGTGGCCCGCAATCTGGAAACGGGGGTTGTCCGGTATTCATGGACGCAGAGTAATGCGGCCAGGGCCCCTGGCCCATTGCAAGAAGTTTTACAGAGCCTCCTGCCGGAAATCATGAACAGGCTTTCCCGGCGCATGAGGATCAAACGCCTGCCGCGGTTGAGCTTTGTTTACGACGAATCGCTGGAATCAGCCGACAGAGTTTATAGAATACTGAACAAACTCTCTTTAAACAGGTCCGACATGTCTGACCTGTCTGACAGGTCCGATGAACAATAAGGATTTTATCACCAAAGTTCCTCCGGCTTTATTGCGCGCCCTGCGCGAGGCTAAAAGTTTTGCCGTGGTCGGCCATGTCAAACCGGACGCGGATGCGGTCTGCTCCTCATTGGCCCTGGTAAGCCTTTTGCGCCGTATCAGGCCGGGCCGCAGGATCGTTTTGGCCAATGCCAGCCCGGTTCCCGAACAGCTTTATTTTCTTCCCCAATGGCGCTCGATCGCGGCGCCGGCCAAACAGGGGATTCTCAAAGGTCTTGACTGCGCGATTTATCTTGAATGCGTCAAACCAGAGCGCACGGGAGGGATCGCTGAGCCTGGGGATTTCAGGCTGACCATTAATATTGACCATCACAAAACAGGCAGGGGATTCGCCGACATCAATTGGGTCAATCCGCGCGCCTCGTCGAATTCGGAGCAGGTTTATATCCTTTACCGGGCCTTGGGATTTGTTCCCGACAGGCTTGAGGCGACTTGGTTATATGCCGGCATCATTTCCGATACCGGACGCTTTCAATACGCTTTGACGAGCCCCTTTACACATCAAGTAGCCGGCGAGCTTCTTGAAGCCGGAATTCATCATACCCGCATCGCCGAGCGGCTCTTTGCTGTCAAGACCAGGGAACATTTATGCCTTTTGGGCAAGGCGCTTGCCACTTTGCGTTATCCCTTGGCCGGCCGCGCCGCCGTGTTTCATCTTGATTTGGAAGATTTTGGGAATTTTGACTATCATGCCACTCAGACCGAAGATATCGTCAATTACGGTTTGGCGCCGGACGGCGTTGAGGTAGCCTTTCTGGTTAAAAAGGAGCCGTTTCGCGGTAAGGACGTCATTTCCGTGTCTTTAAGATCGAAGGGCAAGGTGGATGTGTCCCTGCTGGCAAAAAGTTTCGGCGGCGGGGGCCATAAAACCGCAGCCGGCTGTGAAATCGAAGGGATGGCCATCGCGCAGGTGGAAAAGGCGCTCTTGGATAAAGCCTCTGTTTTTTTGCCGAAGAAATAAAAAAAGGCCGTCCTATTTACCACTTTTATTATTATGGAAGGCATTCTAAACGTTTATAAACCACGAGGAATGACGTCTTATGATGTTATCCGGCACATTAAAAAAGCGTATAGCGTAGAGCTCCACGCTCCACGCTTTGCGCTGAAGATTGGCCACGCCGGCACGCTTGATCCTTTTGCCGAAGGCGTTTTGCTTATCTTGCTGGGACGCGCCACCGGTTTGTCCGCCAATTTTATGTCAATGCCGAAAATATATCAGGGTGTTATCTGTTTAGGGGAGGAAAG
>JACQWW010000270.1 GCA_016209025.1 Elusimicrobiota bacterium
GCCAGAATGATGCCGATCATCCAAAAACGCACCACCACCTTGGGCTCAGGGGTGCCGGCCAGCTCAAAATGATGGTGAAAGGGCGACATCCGGAATATCCGTTTGCCGCGGGTGAGCTTGAAATAGGTTATCTGCAAAACAACGCTGGCCGCCTCGGCGATAAAAACGCCGCCGATCAAAGGAAGCAGAAGTTCCTGCTTGGCCACGATGGAAACATAGACGAGAAGAGCCCCCAGGGGCAGGGACCCTGTGTCTCCCATAAAAACCTGGGCCGGATAGCTGTTGAACCATAAAAATCCCAGGCCCGCTCCCACCAAAGCCGCCAGGACAATGGTCAGCTCTCCTGCTTCGGCCACGGAAATGATTCTCAAATACTGGGAAAAGCGGGCATGGCCCGCCACGTAAACAAAAATAAGCAGGGCCCCGGCCGCGATGACAAGATTGCCGATGGCCAGGCCGTCGAGCCCGTCGGTCAAATTGACCGAATTGGCAAAGCCCACGAATAAAAGCATGACAAGGAAAAAATAAAAGACATGAAGATTGATGTAAGTTTCCTTGACGAAAGGCATATTGACGGAAAGGGCGTATTGCCGGCTGGGCGGATAAAGGGCCAGATAAAAAGCAAGGCATGCGGCAAAACCGATCTGAAGAAAAAATTTGAACTTGGAGCCGATGCCCTCGGCCTTGCCCTCGGTTCTTTTGCCGCGGATTTTCAGCCAGTCGTCGAAAAAACCGAGCATGCCGAAAATGACCGTCAGGACCTGGCCGATGATCACAAAGCGGTTGTCCGGTCTTGCCCATAAAAAAATCGCCAAGCCCATGGCCAGCAAAATCAAGAATCCGCCGGCCACGGGAATGCCGGTTTTGCCTTGATGTGAAGCCGGCCCCCAGACCTTGGGTTTGTTCACGAAAGCTTTTCTGGTCAAGAGGCGTATTACCCAGGGACCGAGCCAGAGGCTCAAGAGAAAAGCGGTCACCGCCGCGGCCCCGGCGCGAAAGGTGATGTAAGAAAAAACATTGAAACCGAAATAGGCGTATTTGAAATGGGAGAGATAATAAAGCATTTAAAGTAAATTTAAAATTCTTTCTTAAGTTGTTCTATCAAGCTTTCCAGGGACTCGGCCCGGGACGCCTTGAAATAAAGGGCACAGGGCGGTTTGTTTTGGAACACCATTTTTTTGATCACGTCGAAAGCGTTTTCCTTGGAAGCGTATTGAACGCGCGGCCCGTCTTTTTTTTCGCATTTTTTTAGACCTTCGGCCATGGCCATGGCCGGGCGGCCGCCGACGGCCACAAAATTCGTGCGGCTGTCGGCCGATGATTCCTTTTGAACCTCTTCAGCGATTTGATCGCCGGTTTGGCGGTGGAGCTCCTCTTCCTTGGCTCCGAGCTCTCTCATTTCGCCCATCACCACGATCCTGACCCATCCCTGGTAGGCCCGCAGAAAACCGGTCACCCCGTCGGCCATGGAGGCGGGATTGGCGTTATAGGCGTCGTTGATGACGCTGTAGCGCTCGCCGAAAAGATGCCCGCCCAGAACGATTTTTTCCCCCCGCATACTCACCGGCGTAAAACCGGCCAAGGCATTGATGATTTTGCGCGGGGCCGCATTGAAAGCCAGTCCAGCGGCAAAAGCGGCCAGGCTGTTTTTTACCGGGCCGGCCCCCACCCCCGGCATCTTGAGACTGCCCTGTTTTTTGCCTTCATAAAAAATTCCAAAGGTTATACCCTGGGGCGAGTGCTCCTCGATTTGGCCGAAAACATCGGCGGTGGGACCCAGGCCGAAGGTTAGATAACGGTTATTGGGCCAGCGCTCGCGCAAACGGCCCAGCCAAGGGTCTTCGGCCCAGTAGATGACCGTGCCCCCGGGCATAAGGCCTTTGAGAATTTCCGCCTTGGTTTCAAAAACATTTTCCTCACTGCCGAAAGTTTCCAGGTGCGCGGCCGAGACATTGGTCAGGATGACGGCTTTAGGCCGGCCCATTAAAGAAAGATAGGCTACGTCTCCTTTCTTTCGCGCCGCCATTTCCAAAACCATGAAATCGTGTTTGGCGGTCAGTTCTAAAATAGAAAGAGGACACCCGATTTCATTGTTGAAATTGCCCCGGCTTGCCGTTGTCTGCCCGGCCATAGCCAGGACCCTGGCGGTCATTTCCTTGGTCGTTGTTTTGCCGTTGGTGCCGGTCACCCCGACGACCGCTGCTTTTGGAAACAACAAGCGGTGCTCCTCGGCAAACCTGCCCAGGGCGTGAAGGCCGCTGGGCACCTTGACCAGGGGAAATTTTGGAGACAGGCCGGCGAAATATTCCTTGCCGACCACCGCGGCCGCAGCGCCCTGCCGGGCCGCGGCCGGGACGAATTCGTTGCCGCTTTTATCCGGGCCGTCAATGGCCCAAAAAAGATCCCCTTTTTTTAACAGCCGCGTATCGGTTGAAACCGAGGAAATAACGGTCTTGGGATTGCCCTGAAGAATCCGGCCCTGGCTGACCTCGGCAAGCTTTTCTATGTTCCAATGCCGCGATAAATCCATCGGCCTTATTCTCTTACTTTATGACAAAATTCACAACAGCCGATTCATTTTTTTCCAAAGAGTTTGCGCAGCCATCCGGCAAAGCCCTTGCGGTGAAGAGGACACCATATTTTCGGTTCGGTTCCCTCGGCAAAGAATTCCTCCTTGGTCTGCGGGCATCCGGCCACGGCCAAAAGTCCGGTTAAAGGATCAATTTTTTTGCTCAATACGCCGGCCGGCCGCTCAAATTCGCAGGCCGGGTAATCAGCCAAAACCGTATTCATAAATGACGCCCATAACGGGACAGCGTCTCTGGCCCCGGAAGCGCCGAAGGGTTTGTTGTGGTCGTCGCCGGCCCAAACGCCGGCCAAAAGTTCAGGCGTGTATCCGATGAACCAGGCATCCCGGCCGTCATTGGTGGTGCCGGTTTTGCCAGCCGCGGGTTTTTGCCAGCCCAAGCGTATTAAGCTTTTAGCTGTCCCCTCTTTGACGCATGATTCCAGGGCCGAGGTTATCAGATAAGCCATGGCCGGGTTCACGACCGCTTTTCGTTCCAGGGCGGAATATTCCAGGGTATTGCCGCTATAATCCGTCACGGCCGTGATCATTTGGGGATAAAGACGAAAACCGCCGTTTGAAAAAGGCGCATAAGCGGCTGTCAGTTCAAGCAAAGTAACCAATGATGTCCCAAGAGCCAAATCCAAATTTTTCTCAAGCGGACTTTCAATGCCCAGGTGGACGGCTAAAGATGCGATTGATGCCGGGCCGATTTGTTGGGCTAAATCAAGAGTTGCCGCGTTCATGGAACAGGCCAGGGCTTGGCGAAGAGTGGTTGTGCCGTGATAAACCCCGTCAAAATTGCGCGGCTCCCAGAACCCCTTGGGTTTCTTCGGAAACTTGCGCGGTTTGTCCGTCAAAAAACCGGCCAGCGTATAACCCGCCTCGAGGGCGGCGCCGTAGACAAAGGGTTTAAAGGCGCTGCCTGGCTGGCGCCAAGCCTGGGTGGCCCGGTTAAATTGGCTTTGGCCGTATTCCTTGCCTCCTGCCAAAGCCAAAACCCGGCCGGTGTGCTGATCCAAGGCAACCAGGGCCGCCTGGCGCCGGGCGGGCCGGATGGCTTTTTGCGCCGCCTCCTGCATCAAAGGGTCCATGGTCGTGTGAATAACCAGGCCGTGCCGGAACAGTTCGTCTTCCGGGTAATGCTCCGAGAGCCGGCGGAATACCTCGGCCACAAAATAAGCATTGGCGCCTTGGCGCGCGCTAAAGACCGGCAAAGGTTTGACTGCCAGGGGCCGGCGAAGCGCTTCTTCCAGCTCTCTTATGGAAATCATTCCCTCGCTGAACATCCGGCGCAAAGCCCAATCGCGCCGGATTTGGGCGGCCTCGGGGTCCCGGATGGGATTAAGACGCCAGGGGGATTTGATAAGGCCGGCCAAAACCGCCGCTTCATCGAGCTTTAGGTCTTTTAATTTTTTGCCGAAATAAAAATCAGCGGCTGATTTGACCCCACAGATGCTGACCGGCCCGTCCTGGCCCAGGTAAATGTGATTTAGATAAAGCGTCATGATTTCCTCTTTTGAATAGCGCGCCTCAAGATAAAGCGCGGTCACGGCTTCGGCAAGTTTTCTGCGCACCGTTCTTCGGGGGCTCAGAATCATATTTTTTGCCAGCTGCTGGGTGATGGTGCTGGCGCCCTGGGGCCGGCCTTTGTTCATGAGATTCGACAAGACCGCGCGGACAATGGCCCTGGGATCGAGGCCCCAATGCCGGAAAAATCTTTGGTCTTCAGCGGCAATCACCGCCTGAATCAACGGTTTTGGGAATTCGTGCCATTGGCTAGGTTCGCGCCGTATTTTTTGCGCTCCGGAAAATTCAGCGATAAGCTCCGGCTCAAGAATTGCCTGGCTTATGGCTTCGGCGCGGGCGGACCGGATGTCCCAGTGCCCGTCGGCTTTCAGCGTTAAAAAGGCCGGCCCGGGCTTTTGAATCATTTGCGGCATATTAAAACCCCGCAAGTAAACGGCCAAGACCCCTGGGCTTATTTCCGTCCCCGAAGCCCTGCGCAGCGGGACGGCCAAAACCGGCGCATCCCAGAAATATTCCCCGGGCGACTGGGGCCGGCTTTGCTTTTTGCGGTAACCGAGCCGCTCAAGACGCTTAAAAAGAGTCTCCGGCGATGCCCAGGTCTGTTCCCCGATTATATAAGGCGAGCCGTAGACCATGGTCGGGAACGCTTCGCCCAAGCCTCCTAGAACGAGATTGGAAAGCCGGCGCTGGCTGTAAACAACAAGTCCGGCGCACGCGGCCAAAACAAAAATAACCAGAGCCGCAATAACAGCGCGCCGGTAAATTTTTTTAAGCTTGAACTTGCGTCTGCCGGTCTTCACCCTCTAGCCCAACCCCTGTTCTTTTCGGCTCATGACGGAATGCTGGGAACCAGCGGGGACGACCAGCGGGGAGCGACCAGCGGGGACGTTCCCAACTAATCAACAAACTCACCTGCTGTTTCTCGCGGCATAACGAAAAAATTATACCGAAAAGACATGGAGTCAGGTCCTCTTTTGTCACTTGTTCATGACAAGAATGACAGATGTGGGACGAATGAAGACCTGACCCCATCCCCCTTGCCCCCGCACCCGAAAATTTGGACTTGGCGCGCGGCGCCGCCTATGTGTTAGAATCACAAAGCGGCAGA
>JACQWW010000271.1 GCA_016209025.1 Elusimicrobiota bacterium
AAATCCCGGCCCCGAAAAAGCATCCCCCGGAAAAAAGCGTGGAGGGCGTTGAGCCGAGAGTCGGGGTTTTTGTCTGCCATTGCGGCACCAACATCGCCGGGGTCGTCAATGTCCCGGAGGTGGTGGAATACGCCAAGACCTTGGCCAATGTGGTCTGGGCTCAAAATTTCGTCTATGCCTGTTCCAATGACACTCAGGAAACCATTAAAAAATTAATCGCGGAGCATGATTTAAACCGGGTGATCGTGGCTTCCTGCAGTCCCAGAACCCACGAAGCCCTGTTTCGCAAGACCATGCCCGAAGCCGGCTTGAATCCCTATCTTTTTGAAATGGCCAACATCCGCGATCAATGCTCCTGGGTGCATATACATGAGCCGCAGAAAGCCACCAGGAAAGCCAAGGATTTGGTCAGAATCGCCGTGGCCAAAGCCAGACTCCTTGAACCTTTAAAGAAAAAACACTTAGGCGTAACCCGCAGCGCCCTGGTGGTGGGCGGCGGGGCAAGCGGCCTGACCGCGGCCTTGGGCCTGGCCAGGCAGGGTTTGGAAGTCCACTTGGTCGAGAAAGAAATGGAATTGGGCGGCCATTTAAGAAAACTTAATTCCTTGCTTTCCGGAGAAAATCCGAAAAATATCCTTGAAACTCTTATCAAAGACGTCAAGGAGCAAAGCAATATCCATGTTTACAAAGCGAGCCGGGTCACAGCCATCGAAGGCTCTCTGGGCAATTTTAAATCCACCATCACTTTGACAGACGGACGGAAAAAAGAAATCAGGCACGGCGCGGTCATTGTGGCGGTCGGCGCCCGGGAAAGCGCTCCCACAGAATACTTGTTCGGGCAAAACCCTAAAGTGGTGACCCAGCTTGCCTTTGAAGAACTGCTCAAAGACCCGGATAAAATCAAAAATCTCAAATCAGTCGTTTTTATCCAGTGTGTGGGCTCGCGCGAGCCGTCGCGGCCTTACTGCAGCCGGATTTGCTGCACCCAGGCAATTAAAAACAGTCTCAAGATAAAAGAGTTGAATCCCAAAGCCGAAGTGGCCATTCTCTACCGTGATATCAGAACTTATGGATTCAAGGAAGCCGCTTACCGCCGGGCAAGAGAGGCGGGCGTGCTTTTTGTCCGCTACGATGAAACTGAAAAGCCCAAGGTTGCGGCTTCGGACAGGGCTTTGGCTGTCAGCCTCAAAGACCCGGTGCTCGGCCTTCCTCTTGAGCTTGAGGCCGATCTGGTGGTGCTTTCCGCGGCCACCATTCCGCACCCTGAAAACAACGAACTGGCCCAGATGCTCAAGGTTCCTTTAAATCAGGATAAATTTTTCCTTGAAGCGCACATGAAACTAAGGCCCGTGGACTTTGCCACGGACGGGGTTTACCTTTGCGGCATGGCTCATTTGCCTAAACTTTTGGATGAAAGCATCGCCCAGGCCCTGGCGGTTTCCAGCCGCGCGGCCACGGTTCTTTCCAAAGAAACAATCGAGCTTGAGCCGACCGTTTCCAGCGTCACTGATGAAAATTGCGACGGATGCGCTTACTGCGTGGATCCCTGCCCGTACAAAGCAATCACCCTTTTGGAATACATGTCCAACGGCGTCATCAAGAAAATCGTCGAGGTCAACGAATCCCTTTGCAAGGGCTGCGGGGTGTGCATGGCCACCTGCCCTAAAAGAGGAATAACGGTCCGGGGTTTCCGGCTTGTGCAGTTGGCCGCCATGGTTGAAGCGGCGCTTACGCCTGCGCCATTGACCGAAGAAGCGGTGAAAAGCCAGGCGTGAGAAGTGAGGAGTAAAAAATAAAATGGAAGCAGTTCAAGAACAGGCTCAGCAGGCCGACATTCAAAATCCTGATCCATTGATTCTTGCTTTCTGCTGCAACTGGTGCTCATATACCGGAGCTGATTTGGCCGGAACGTCCCGGCTTCAATATCCGCCCAATGTGCGCATTATCCGGGTCATGTGCTCCGGAATGGTTCATCCGAATTTGGTTATTGACGCCTTGACCAAAGGAGCCGACGGGGTGATTATCTGCGGATGCCATTTGGGGGATTGCCATTATCTGGAAGGCAATTATAAAGCGGAAAAACGGGCTGAAGCCATCAGGCTGATGCTTGAGGATTTCGGGCTTGAACCGGAAAGATTCAGGCTGGAGTGGATTTCCGCTTCCGAAGGCCCGAAATTCGCCCAAGTCATGACGGAAATGAGCGAAGCAATCAAAAAATTGCCGCCAAGTCCGTATAGGGTGGGCTAATATGCCGCAATTTGTCGTCTTTTTCGAAGACAAAAAATTTATGTGGGATGGAAAGATATACGAAACTCAAGGCCAGGCCGATGAAGTAAAAAGCGGTTATGAAAAAGCCGCCTTTGAAACCCGCCTGATTACCGAGGACAGCAGTCCCGTGCCCGGCACGGGCAGTCCTGCGCCTGGCGAAGCCAGGTCACAGGGCAAATATCTTGTCTATACCCGCCGGATGGCAGTCCAGCAGGCGGCTATCCAAAGTTAAAAAAAGAAGGAGGGAAAACATGGCAGTAAAAGTTGCCGAAGAGTGGCTCAATATCTGCGGCGGTTGTGAAGTCAGCATCTTGGACATTGGCGAGCCGCTGCTCGATATTTTGCCCAGCCTTGAGTTTGTCCATATTCCCGTATTAATGGACACCAAGTACCATGGGCAAACCGGAGAAAAAGACCCACACAAAATCGAAATTCCCGAGGCCGACGTTGGGATTATCTCCGGAGGAATTCGTAACGAAAAAGAAAAGCACGTGGCTGAGGAAATGAGAAAGAAATGCAAGACCCTGATCTCTCTGGGGTCATGCGCCTGTTACGGAGGCATTCCGGCCATGGCCAACATGTGGAGCTTAAATGAGCTCTATGACAAGGTCTACAGGGACTCCAAAACAACGGAGAAAGCGGATACGCCGAAAGAGCATTTGCCGCCCCTGTTGGATAAAGTCAGCGCTGTTGACGAGATCGTCAAAGTTGACCTTTCTATTCCCGGATGCCCCCCCTCGCCCGACTGGATTAAAGAGGCGCTCGTGTGCCTTCTGCAAGGCAAGCCGTTTGCCATGCCGGATAAAAGCGTTTGCGACGAGTGCCCGACAAAACGCGAGAAAAAAGCCTCGGGCGGGCAGTTGAAAAGACCGTTGGAGAATATGACGTTTAAACAGGATGCTCCCTGGGAAGAAACGCGTTGCTATATGGAGC
>JACQWW010000056.1 GCA_016209025.1 Elusimicrobiota bacterium
AAGAGCCGCGTTTTACTAGTGGGAATGGGGTCAGGTCTTCATTTGTCACTTGTTACAACAAATTATAGCTGTCATTTAGTTCTTACCAACAAGTGACAAATGAAGACCTGACCCCATTGCCTTTTTTTATGGCAAGGCGATTTCTAAAGTGTTGCCTTCCATCCTTTTGACTGTGGCGCCGAGTTTCGCGGTTAGGCTGCCGGCGATTTCCTGGACCCCGGTTTGGCCGGCCGCTTCGAGATAAATATCCAGATTGGCCGCTCCTTCGCCGAAGGAGCGGACAAACAAGTCTTTAATGCCGGATGTGGCGGTTAATGCTTTCTTGAGGTTTTCCAAGCCGTCGAAGTTTTTGATATTTACGGCGATTAAAGCGATGCTCGCGTTTTTAACCAGCCTTTCATGGAGTTCGCGGCCAAGATCATCGCCTGCTTTGCGGCCCGCGGCTTCCAGGGCTTTTTGGATGGCCGCATCGTCAATGGCATCCAAGCCGGAGGCTTGGGCGGAAACAATCTGGAGAACCTCGCCGGTTTGCACGCGGGCGGCTTTGGCGGAAAGGGTCGCCCTGAATGATTTCATGTCGCCCAAGAGGTTTTTATCCATGGTGACGGCTGTTGTTTTCGCGTCGCCGAAAATGATTATTTCGGCATTTAGTTTGGTTCCAAGTTTTTTCATGGTTTCCGGATCATCCTCGGCTGCGTCAATGGTTTCATAAGCCTTGGCCGTCATGATGGCTTCCGGATCAACGATCTTGTACCCGTTTTTAAGGAGCGTCTCGCTCATGGAGTTGGCGGCATAGGTATGGGTATGGGTTTGATCTTCGGTTGCGGGCTTGCCGCCTGATCCCACGGCATCGGAAATAATGACCGCCACCCTGGGCAGACCCACGGAAGGTTCACGCAGGATGTTTAAAGCCTTCAACTCGTCGCCGATTTTTTGGAAGAGCACCATGGCCCTGATCTTGGTGTTGTAGAAGTCGGCTTCACGGCCTTCTTTGATGACATCGTATTTTGAGATGTAGCCTTCGGTGTTGGCCAGGATATTTTGCTCGATGGTCACGGCTTTTTCCACCCTGGTTTTAGCGGAAATATAAACGCCGATGACTTTTTCCACGGCTTTTTTCTGCGCGTCGCGCAAAGAGCATTCCTTGGCCCCCCGCGTGTCGCCGGAGACGATCGGACATGAGCCTTCGGCTTCCACGACTTCCCCCCCGGCCACGGCCCCGACTTTAAGACGCTCGGTTGAGGCGCAGCTTCCTATAAAAAAGGCGAATAAGGCTAATAAGGTTTTACTTTTCATTTTTTGGCTCCTTTGCGCGAATTTTTACGTTCTTGAATCTGGCGATCAAACAAATCGCGGCGTTCATTCTTATGACGTTCTAGCAAATCTTTTCTTGCTTGACTGCGTTCGCCGGCGGCCAGAGTTTTGACTTTTTCATCGAATTCGGCTTTTTCCCGGGCTTGGCGATCCTCAAGCTGTTGTTTTTCCATGGTTTGGCGCTGCTCAATCGTCATGGCCTCTTGTTGTTGTTGGAGGGGGGCTATAGCTTCCATCGCCGCAGGAGGCGGCTGTAGCGGTTGCTCTTGGCTGGGGGTTTCTTGTTCAGGTGGAGTTTCTCCAAGCTTGCGGTTGATTTTATCTTCGATCTTTTCTCCCTTCATCTGCATTTCATCTTTTTCTTCCTGCAATTTAACGGCGGCTTTGTCTTTTAACTCCTGGGCTTCTGCTTCAAGTTTATCTTGAACTTTCTTTTTCGCCTTTTCTTTAAGGGCCGGTTTTTTATCTTTGAGTTCCTGAATTTCTTCCTTGGCTTCTTTTTTGACTTTTCGCTCGACTTCCTTGCCGGAAGGTAAAAGTTTCTTGAGCACGGAGCCGGTGCCTTTTAAGGCGCTTCCCGCGGCTCCGGTAGCGGCTCCGGCTGCCCCAGTGGCAACGCCGGCTGCTCCTGATGCCGCGGCTCCGGCAACGGGGGCCGCGGCGCCTGCCGCCGCTCCAACTGCTGTGGCCGCGGCGCCGGCCTTGGCCGCTTCAGCAGAGGCCGCGGCGCCGGCTCCTGTCGCCGCAGCTCCGGCCGCTTTTGAAGCGGCGGTGCCTAAAGATGACCCTGCTCCGCTGCCCCCGGCGCGAACCGCTTCAGAGGCGCCTTGTTTGGCGGTTTCTCCGGCCGCGCTTCCCAGCCCTTCTTGAGCCGCGCTTTTCGCGGCTGAAGGGGCCGCCTGTTTTGCCTCTCCCCCGGTGGGAGAGGAAGCGGGCGAGGGATCCGTGACGGCTTGTTGTGAGGCGCTCTGCGCAGTTTCAGGAGAGGCTTCTTGCCCGCCGGGTTGTAAATCTTCACTTTTTCCCTCTCCCCTTGTGGGAGAGGGTTCGGGTGAGGGGTCCATGCCGGCGCTTTGCGCCTGGCCCGCTTGGGCGTTTGGCGTTTGATGGGCGGCTGGTTCGTTTGCCGCGGCGGGCGACGCAGCGGACGCCGCACCTGTTTGAGCGGCCTGCGGCGAAGCGCCCCCTGCCGTCGTTTTAGCCGCGCCCTTAGCGCCTTGCTTGGCGGTTTCATCGCCCATCATGCCTTTGGCTTTTTCCGAAGCAACGTCTTTAGCTTTATCCATGGCGGCATCCTGAGCTTTGCCGGCCGCCTTTTGAGCGATAGTCTTTTTCTCAACGACCTTGCCTGCCTGTTTTGCCGCTTCGGACGGATCTGCGGCATAAGCGTTGGTTTGGATTAAAAACAGTAACGCAAATATTATTTTCATGTCTATTTTTTTACCTCCAAAACTGAAATTTTATGGCCTCATTCATTTATTGGGCGGCGGCGGTTGCAGCGGTTTGACATACAACGAACCGGATGACGTCCTCCCATCGCAAACAAACGAGAACATGCCTGGTTTGTCAGCGACAAATGTGACCGACGCCCCGCCGGCAGGTGAAACATTCGCCTTTACCTCAGGATAGCCTTGCATAGCAAAAGCAATTGTTTTCCCTTTGGAAAACATGCCGCTTCCGGACGATGGATTGCTTAACCGAATGGTAACTTTGTCGCCCTGATTGGCCTCTAATCGGTCTATCCATTGACATTCATATATTGTAGAAAAACCCCTTTTATATGATTGAACAGAGGCGGTTAATCGAAGAATCCGTTCAGTTGATGGCGAGGGCGGCGGGACTTGTGGCGGGGGAGGCGGGGTAGGAATTTGAGTCACCAGACGTTTAAGCTGTCCTTGTCTTACCACGGAGATCGAATAATATGCGCCCGGCGGCAGGCTGATCACGCCGGACCAGGAGAACTTATGGCGGCCCGCGGCAAAAATAGTGTTTGGGGGAAGATTGTCCGAAGTGGTGTTTTGCGATGTTCCGTTGGGCTTTTGAATGGTGAAAACTTGCGTTGTATTTACAGCCCAGGAAATATTTGGATCGCCGCCGGCATTGCTTTGTTTAATATAGAGGCTATCAACGGCGCCGGTCAAATCAGCCGCAAAAACTCCGTTGCCTTCGTAGGTGAAGTTGGCCAGGGTTGTCGGCGGTATGGGCATTTGGGTGGCAAGGCGTTGGACGATTTGTCCGGACTTTAAAACGGCCAAGCAAACCGATTCGCCGGCTTGAATTTGGTTTTTCCAGCCGCCGTCAAACAGGTATGTTCCCTGAGGGAAAATTGTATTGGCTGCGATGCGGCCATTGATTCCGGTTGTGTAACTCGTTTTTCCATCGGGGCCGGTTATTGTCATGGCGGGCGTTACGCCGCCCGTGGCATAGCCAAATTCAGCCGGCACCGGATCGTTATCCGCCAGAGTGTCCCATGTCCGGCCCGCGTAAAGACGGCCGTTGGCCTCACAGGCGCCGAGAACCAAAGCGTCAATCGGTCCGGCCAAATCAACGACAAAAGTTGATTCCCCTATTGGTTTAAAGTTGGCCGCCGTGGCTGTCGGCATTGGCGGCAGGGGTGGGGTTGGCGGAGTGGGCGGCATTATTGGCGTTGATAGCGCTGCCGGGGCAAGCATAACTTGGCCGTTGACAATGGGCGCGCGCCAGACTGATTGGGTTTTTTGCTGTAGATAGTTGGTCAAATAGTTTGAGTCTTGACGCATGGACAGGTATTTCTCGTAACGAATCTTTTCCTCATTTTCCAATTGCGCCGCATCGCCTATGCCAAGAAGCCTTTTTCTCTGGCTAGGTAAAAGAAAAAGTTTTAATCCTTCGTTTTCCAGAGCCTGGGTTCCCTGAAATGCGGGGGTAAGCGACCGGTTTTGTTGCGCGAACTTGACACGCTCCATACTTTGAGCGGAGTTGAATTTGCCCTGAGTTTCATTGATGGCTTTGTCAAAATTTTGCGTTTTTTTAAATCTTTCTTTAAGCGCCGATGCCAAAGCAAAGCCGCGGTATTGCGCATCAAAAATCGCCGCGGCGCTGTCTTTGGGAAATGGAACTATGGAGGGAGGCTGCGGCTCCGCCGGAGCCGGCGGCTCAATAGGCGCCGGCGGTGTAACGGGTTCCGGAATCGGCGCCGGCTTAATGGGCGCCGCAGGCGCAGGCGCAGGCTGCTCCGCCGGTGGGACCAATGTTTGCTGGGGGCTTGCAGGCCGGGGTTTGACTGTTAGTGTCCCAGCCGAGCACCCCGGGACATTGCAATTAAAGCGAAACTCGCCTATCTTGTCAGCCACAAAGGCGGCGGTGGCATGCTTTCCC
>JACQWW010000057.1:0-11824 GCA_016209025.1 Elusimicrobiota bacterium
GGGAAAGCATGCCACCGCCGCCTTTGTGGCTGACAAGATAGGCGAGTTTCGCTTTAATTGCAATGTCCCGGGGTGCTCGGCTGGGACACTAACAGTCAAACCCCGGCCTGCAAGCCCCCAGCAAACATTGGTCCCACCGGCACAGCAACCTGTGACTCCGCCTCCGGTGCCCATTGAGCCGGCGCCGATTCCGGAACCTGTCAAACCACCGCCGCCGGCGCCCATTGAGCCGCCGGCTCCGCCGGAGCCGCAGCCTCCCTCTATAGTTCCATTTCCCAAAAACAGCGCGGCGGATATTTTGGACACGCATTATAGAAGGTTCGCCCGAACAACATCCCTTAAGGAGGCGCATAAAGATGCCCAGGCTTTTGACAAAACCTACAATGAGATTCTCCGGAAATTCCGCGCCGCTCAAAGCGCTGAGGCGAGCGCCTTAAAAACAGGCGACCGCCGGCTCTTTATGGCAACACAGGGGCTTGAAAATGAAGGCATGCTCTTTATTCTTTCGAGCCAAAGGAAAAGACTGCTTGGTCTCGTCAATGCGGAACAGGCAGAAAACGAGGAAAAAATCCGGTACGAGCGTTACCTGTCGCTCCGCCATGACCAGGACTATCTCTATGGTTATCTCAGCAAAAAAATCCCATCCGTCTGGACAGCCCCGATCGTGGATGGCCAAGTGGCGCTCAAACCAGCCGAGCCGCCTGTTGTTTCGCCGCCCGAAGCGCCGCCGGAAGCGCCCCCGCCGTTTAAACAGGAAACCCAAGCCTCGCAATTGCGCTGGGAGGGCATGGGGGCTGATCTTGTTTCCAAACGCGACGGCGGTCTCGACGCCGATGGCGAATCAGACGGAGTTTTCAGCGTGACGCTTTCTGGCCCGGTAGACAGCCTGATCTTGACGACAAGCGACTCCGATGGCAATCCAATGAGCGGCCAGCAATGGGATACCTTGTCCGGTTCCAATGATATTCCTGACGGATTTCAGTTTTCTTATGGCAACACGACGTGGATTCTTGGCGTTCAAAGGCCCGATGGAACGATCGTTAATCTCTCCGGCGGACAGATGCCTGTCGGCACGGTCTTGCCGGAGGGGACTTATAAGCTCTATGCCGGAAATTCGCAATATTTTAAACCGGGCGTCACTTTCGCCTTGTCCGTTATACGCCTCGGGAAAATCAGCAAGCGTTTGGTAACGCAAATCTCCGCACAAATACAGCCTGTTCCTGTTGATGGCGAGGCGCGCATGCCTCGCGTGCGGACATCCACAATCCGCTCCTTCACGGCTAATCCAACCGTCATTGCGCCGGGGCAATCCGTCGTGCTTGAATGGACAACTATCGGCGCCGGCGAGGTAGCCATTGAGCCCGGTATCGGCAAGGTGGGTAAATCAGGAACGATGACCGTTTCGCCGGAAAACACGATCACTTACCGGCTATCCGCCAAGAGCGCCGTCGTCGTAACGGATATTTACAAGGATGGTTTTGCAGATTCCACTAAAGAGATCACGGTAACGGTCAATAAGCCGGCTTCCTCCGGCGCGCCGGATGTTTCAGCGCCGTCTCAGCCATCCCGCGGCACCATGGAACCCGGCAGAAAACCCGTTCCAACATTCCCTCCGAAACGAAAACCGCCTCCGAAAATAAAACGCTACTAGGAGCCTGGACACCGGCTTACGCCGGTGTGACGAAGCAAAGAGGCTTATAACGTGCTACTATCGCAGGAGCAGGATAGAGCCTTTTCCAAGACATATTCCTATAATTCTGGAGATGCGGGCCTTAGATATCAGAAATAAATTTCTCAGTTTTTTCGAGCAAAACGGCCACAAGCCGTTTCCCAGCGCGCCGCTGGTCCCACAGGACCCGACGCTTTTATTTACCTCAGCCGGCATGGTGCCTTTCAAAAACCGCTTTTTGGGCATTGAAAAAGGCGTTCCCCGCGCCACCAGCGTCCAGCTCTGTATGAGAACGTCGGATATAGACCGGGTCGGATTTACCAAAAGGCATCTGACGTTCTTTGAAATGCTCGGCAATTTTTCTTTCGGCGATTATTTCAAGGAAGGCGCCATTGACTATGCCTGGAAATTCCTGACCGAGGAGCTGAATCTTCCCAAAAACCGTCTTTGGGTGACGGTTTATGCCGAAGACGACGAAGCGGAAAGGCTCTGGCGCAGGCACAATCCCACAAAGCTTCTGCGTTTGGGCAAGGATTCAAATTTTTGGGCGATGGGCCCGACGGGTCCCTGCGGCCCCTGCTCTGAAATTCACTGGGATTTCGGCGAAGAATCGGGCTGCGGCCCCGATTGCAACCCTGGACACGACAACTGCGAGCGGTTTCTGGAAATATGGAATCTGGTCTTCATGCAGTTTGACCGACAGACCGACAGCCAACTGGTGCCATTGACCAAACCATGCGTTGACACGGGTATGGGAATGGAACGCCTGGCTTGCGTGATGCAGGGAAAAAATTCAGTTTTTGAGACGGATCTCTTTCTTAACGAAGCAATGGGGTCAGGTCTTCATTTGTCACTTGCCGAGCAAGTGACAAATGAAGACCTGACCCCATTGCGCATTATTACCGATCACCTGCGCGCCTCGGTCTTTTTAGTCAGCCAGGGAATCGTCCCTTCCAACGAAGGCCGCGGTTATATTTTAAGGCGGCTCATCCGCCGGGCCATGCGGCACGGCAAAACAAAACAGCCGTTTCTCGGCGCCCTGGCCGCAGATTTTGCTAATTTGCCCGCTTTCCAGGCATACCAGGAATCGTTTAAAAATCTCTCCGGAATCCAAAACATCATCAAAACAGAGGAAGAAAAATTTCTGGAAACTCTCGAGCGCGGCAAAGAATTCATAGATGAATTAAGCCGCCAGGCTATTCAAACGAACAAACGCCTTTTAGCCGGCGATCAGGTTTTCCGGCTATATGAAACATACGGCTATCCGCTCGAACTTGTGACGGAAATAGCCAAAGAACAAAATCTTAAAGTGGATTTGGAAGGTTTTGAACGCGCCAAAGAAAACGCTAAAGAAATTGCTAGAAAGGGATGGAAGGGTTCGGGCGCAGAGTCGGTTGGACCGTATGTCAAATTAAAACAAGATTTAAATCTACCCGACGTAACTTTTACCGGATATGAAACTTTGACAAGCGAAGCTAAAGTGCTGGCACTTATAACAAATTTTTCAAATGACCCCCTCACCCTGCCCCGTGTCTCACGCACGGGACTGCCTGCTGGACTGCCCTCTCCCTCAAGGGTAGAAGGTTTGAATAAGGGGGAAACGGCCGTTGCCGGGCAAGAAGTTGGGATAATTTTATCAGCAACGCCCTTTTACGCTGAAAGCGGCGGCCAAGTGGGAGACACCGGCAAGATCACCAGCCCCAACGCAGCGGCCGAGGTGTCCGCCACCATAAAACCCATCGAGGGACTGATCCTGCATAAAGCAAAAATTAGCAAGGGAACGCTGACTGTCGGAGACGAAGTCGCGGCCGAGGTGGATCAAACCGCACGCGCCGCCATAGCCAGACACCACAGCACGGCCCATCTGCTTCATTGGGCTTTAAGAAAACTTGTTGGAAATCACATAGTCCAAGCCGGAAGTTACGTCGGCTCGGATAAATTCCGGCTCGATTTTACACATAACTCTTCTTTGAAGGGCAAAGCTTTGGAAGACATTGAAAAACTGGTGAATGAAGCTATCAAGGCGGATGCAAAACGCGACAGAAAAGAAATGCCGCTAGAAGAAGCCCGTGAAGCCGGAGCCATGACGCTTTTTAACGAAAAATACGGAGAAAAAGTTTTTGTCGTGCGCTTTGGCGAATCCATTGAAGCTTGCGGCGGCACCCATGTTTTAAGCACCGGCGAAATCGGCCGCTTTAAAATTCTTAAAGAATCCAGCGTTGCCGCAGGCGTGCGTAGAATTGAGGGCATTTGCGGGGAAGCACTCGCTCTCTGGGAAAAGAAAGAGGCGGAGAGGCGGAGAGGCGGAAAGGCGGAGAGGCAAAAACCAAAAGAAACAGTTGTACTTGGAAAAGCGCAGACGCTGGAGGGGAAAACGACAAACAGTGTGGCTTATAAAATTCAGGTCTTTGACAGCGGAGACCTTAATGCCTTGCGGCCCTTGTGCGACCAGGAAAGAAAAACCTTTGCCGGTATTGTCATTCAAGCGGCTGTCTTAAACGAAAAAATGAGCTTTGTTCTTGGCCTGCATACTGATCTTACCGATAAAGGATTGGACGGCGCGGCTATTGCCAAAAGCCTGTCCCAAAAATTAGGCGGCAGCGCCGGAGGCAGAAAAGACTTTGCCCAGGGCGGCTTCGGCGAAATCGCCGACCCAAAAACCATAAAACAAGCGCTTCTGTACACGCTGGAGACGTAGCTTTACTTTTTTAGTTAGATGGGACGCTGCGTCCACTTACGCCGTCAATCCGGGAACGATTCTTTTGCCAATTGGGAAGATTTTGCTTGAAAATGGGATCGGAAATCTTCCACGGCCACCGGTTGCAATAGATAATCCGGCATTGTATCGAGCGGCTCCAGCGCTTTCTGCATTGAAAATGCAACCTGCGTTTTGGATAAACCGGGATTCTTACGCAAGCCCAAAAGCCAAATCTGCGGCCATTGGATTTTTTTTGTTTCCAAAAAATACAGATCAATCAGGTCTTTAATCTGCGCGCGGGACTCCAGCGCGATTAATTTGTTGGCGGCAATATCCTCTAGGCTGTCCACGATTATAGCGCCGAAAAGATTTTTCTCAGCCGCGATCTCAGGCCACGGATCTTGCGCGACATCCACAATTAAATCCAGACCCGGGGGGCCGGCAATCTTGTATCGGGTAAGCCTGCCCATGGCCGTTGAACCGATAACCTTTGCGCCGCATTGGCGCGCCGTTTCCATAATTAAAGCGGCGCTGGCATCAAATGCTTGGGCTTCCTGCGTGAATAAATCCAAATCCTGCGACAGGCGGTGTTTTAGATAAAAGGCAGCCAAAGCAGTTCCGCCGGTAAGATAAAACCGGTCCGTCCGCGCGAAGACAGCCTCCAAAAACGCATTTTGGAAAGGGTCAAGAATCCCCTCAGGCAAGGAGGTCGGCATGGTGCCACTCGGCAAGAAGAAAATTCCAATATTCACGACGATTGCCCAGATAAGGTTCTATATCCCGCCAATGAACTGCTATATCCTGGGGCCGGATAAATTTCCAAACGTCATTATAATCCGCTTCATGGAGAATCCTTGCCATGTAGTAATAGCGGCGGGGGCTTTCCTCGCACAGGATACCCTTTAACTGCTCCAGAGTCAGTGATTCCTCCCATAAAAAATAGGGCCGCCCGTGCGGATTCTGAAGATCCCAGGATAACTCCATAAGACTACGGTCTTTCCAGGTCGTGAGGGCGGCTTTCGATGTGGGCCGGCTGGGTAATTTTGATAAAAACGGCTTTATTACATAGTTCGGAAATGGTGCGCGCTCCGCAATAGCTCATGCCGGATTGAAGGCCGCCGATTAATTGATTGACAATCTCGGCGCAGCTGCCGCGATAAGGCACCAGGGCCTCGACGCCCTCGGCCACCACCTGGGTCGCATCTTCGTCTTCTAATTCATCCCCGAAACGGCTGGCCCGGCCGAAGGCCGCCCCCAAAGAGGCCATGCCGCGGCAAACTTTATAGCGGACGCCGCCGCGATTAATCACCGGGCCGGGGCTTTCTTCGGTGCCGGCCAGGAGCGTACCGATCATGACCGTCGAGGCGCCGGCAGCCAGGGCTTTGACAACGTCGCCGGACTTTCTAATGCCGCCGTCGGCGATAATTGGCACGCCGAGCTCCTGGGTTACCCGGGCCGCATCGCAGATGGCGGTAAATTGCGGGACACCGGCTCCGGTGACGAGGCGCGTGGTGCAAGTGGCGCCTGGGCCGACGCCGACTTTGACCGCATCGGCGCCCGCTAAGGCAAGCTCTTTGGTGCCTTCATACGTCGCGGTGTTGCCGGCGATTATCGGCACATTGCCGCTGAATTTCGCTTTTAATTTTTTAACGGCGTCAATGGCATAAGTCGCGTGGCCGTGGGCAATGTCGAGCACAAGCACATCCGCGCCCGCCGCGACCAGCGCCTCGGCGCGCTCCATAAAATCTCCCTTGACGCCGATGGCGGCGCCGGCTAAAAGGCGGCCCTTTTTATCTTTGACCGAGTTGGGATAAAGAATTTTTTTCTCGATGATATCCTTGACCGTAATGAGACCACAAAGCCGGCCTTGATCGTCCACTAAAGGCAATTTTTCAAGACGGTTCGCTTCGAAAATCTTCTTGGCATCTTCGGGGCTGATTCCAAACTTGCCCGCCACCAGTTTCGGCTGGGCGGTCATGGCTTCGGCCACCTTGACTTTCGCCGGAAAATTAACGAACAGGGTGTCCCTGAACGTCAAAATGCCGACCAAAACGCGCTTTTCATCAACAACAGGCAGGCCGCGCACACCCCGTCGTTTCATAATGCCGAGCGCTTCTTCGATGGTATCCTGTGGTTTAACGGTATAAGGACTGTCAATGACAATGGATTCCGACCTTTTGACTTTCTCGACGTGATAAACCTCGTCGCTGATCGTCATGTAGCGGTGAACGATGCCCAGGCCGCCCAAGCGCGCCACGGCAATGGCCATTGAAGCCTCGGTGACCGTATCCATGTTCGCTGAAACAATTGGTATTTGAAGGCCGAGATTGCGCGTGAGCATGGTTGAAATGACCGCCTCTTTGCGCGAAGTCAAAGAGGTCCGCTGGGGAACCAATAAAACGTCGTCGTAAGCCAAGCCTTCTGTTTCGGATAGTCTAGCCATATAAAAAGAATTTACAATAAAATCTAATCGTTTTTATTTTCGACAAACTCAACTAAAATTTTCCTGCCGTTTTTTAAATCCACCAGAACAAAATTGACCAAAGCGCCGTCAGCCCCCGGCCTGGGCTTTTCATAAATAGGTTTGAATCCTTTTGTTTTAAGCTGCTCGCAAGCGGCCTCAACATCTTTGGTTAAAAACTCTACCTGTTGAATCCCTTCGCCGAAGCGCTCTAGGAATTTTCCAATGACGCCTTCTCCGCACTTTTTCGGAGAAAAAGCACGGAGAGGCCGCGTCAAAGACGCTGGAACAGCTTTAGTTTTCCCTTGCAAACAATGGATGGAAAGCAGCAGTTCTCATTTTGGCGGCGGCATCGAGCCGGTTTGGTTGACCGGAAGGGCTGAAAAGCTCGAGTTGAAGGCTGCTTTGGCAGTGCGAGCGCCGGAAAGCCTTTCAACCCCTCTTGACATTTTTATTCGTTTGTATTACACTATATTTAAAGGTATTATATGTCACAAATCACAACAATTCGTCTTCCTCTTGATTTAAAGAAAAAACTTACCGTTCAAGCAAGGCTGGATCACCGCAGCCTAAGCAACCAAATCGAAGCCAGCTTAAGGCTGGCTATGGCCGCCGAGGAAAATCCCGACTTGCCGCTGCAATTCATTAAAGATATTCTTCAAGCAAAAATCGAAAAGGCCATGGGACTAGCCAAGCCTTTCCAGGCGTAATTCGCTTGTCTGCTTATAGCGCTAAAGCTGCCCCTAAATTCAACAGCCAGTTTAAAAAATTTTACCCAAAAGAACAGGAAACCATCAAACATGAAATTAAAAAAATTCTTGAAGACCCGGCGGCCGGCGAATTAAAAAAAGGGCCATTGGCGGAAATTCGCGTTCATAAATTTAAAATCCATCATCAATTGCATCTTTTAGCTTACGAAACAGATGTGAACACCAAAACAGTCTACCTCTATGCCCTGGCGACCCATGAGAATTTTTATAAAGCTCTGGAGCGATATTTGCGTTAAAGTTCTCTGTAATTTAAACTTCGACATACCTATCAAAAGGCTAAAATTGATTCATGTCTCAAGCTATTATTATCATTCCCGTGCGATGGGGTTCCAGCCGGTTTCCCGGCAAGCCTTTGGCAGTTATCAAAGGCAAAACCATGCTCCAGAGGGTTTGGGAAATCGCCAAGTCCGTTAAAAACGCCTCTAGCGCCTGGATCGCCGCTGATGACGAAAGGATCATAAGGCACGCCGGAGAAATCGGCGGCCAAGCTGTTTTGACGTCGCCGGATTGCGCCAACGGCACCGAGCGCGTGCTGGATGCCGTCAAAAAATTAAATTTAAACAGCGAAATTTACATCAATCTGCAGGGCGATGCGCCGCTGACCCCGTCATGGATTATCGAGGCATTGATTGAAAAAATGTCCGGCGATCCGCAATGCCTCATCGCCACCCCGGCCGCTAGATTAAAGTCTAAAAATATTGAAAAAATGCGCCAAATGGCCAATGAGGGCCGTGCCGGCGGCACGACCGTGGTTTTTGACAAAACCGGCAGAGCTCTTTATTTCTCAAAATCCCTCATTCCCTATCTACGCGATTCTAAAGCGCCTGATCAGCCGGTTTTTAAACATCTGGGAATTTACGCCTATACCGAAGATGCCTTGGAGAAATGGGTTTCTCTGCCCGAAGGCGTCTTTGAGCAAGCGGAACAACTGGAGCAGCTGCGCGCCCTGGAGCACCGCCTGCCGATTGAGGTGGTTATCGTTGATACCAGGGGCCGGACTTTATGGTCGGTTGACAATCCGCAGGATATCGGCGCCGTGGAATCAATCCTTGAAAAAGAAGGTGAGTTGAATTGCGGTTGATTTTGGCGCGGCATGGCAATACTTTTAAAGAAGGGGAAAAGGTTACGGCGGTCGGCGCCTGGCAGGATTTGCCGTTGACCGAAAAAGGCTATGAGCAAGCCAGGGCATTCGGCAAAATGCTCGCCGCTAAAAATATCGCGCCTGACGCCGTCTACTGTTCGCCTCTTAAGCGCACCAGAGATTTTCTTCAAGAAGCCTTGAGACAGGCCGGGATCAAGCTTAACCCGGTTGAAATGGAGGTTTTACGGGAAATTGATTACGGCCTCTGGACGGGAAAAACAGATCAGGAAATTCAAAGGGAGTTCGGATTTGAAGCCTGGCGGGCCTGGCAGGAGGAAAGCCGATGGCCGCAAAATGCCCGGTGGCATCCGCAAGAGACCGAGTTGATCGCCTCCATCCGTAATTTCACCGGCGAACTCATCGCTTCGTGGCCCGGCGACAGCGCCTTTATTCTAATCGGCAGTTCAGGAGTGCTTCGATATTTCCTGAAGCTGCCGGACGGAGAATGGGAAGCAAGGGTCAAAAATAAATCACTTAAAAAAGCGCCGGGCAGTTATGGGGAAATTGTCCATGAAAACGGCGGTTTCCGGTGTGTTTGTTGGAATGAAAAACCAATTTAGATTGCTCATTGCTTTTTTAGCTTTCACTCAAAATATAAAAGCTCAAAGCGTCTCTTCATTTACAGGGCCGACTGACCAAGAAATCGCCATCTTAATCAAAGAAGCCCGCCGAAAAGCGCCGGACATCTCCAAGCGCATCGAGCTGATCAGCGAACGATTTTTGGGGATGCCTTATAAACTGGGGCCCTTAGGCGAAGGCCCGAAAGGGGAATACGACCGCGATCCGTTGATTCGTTTCGATTGCGCCGATTGCACAACTTTTGTCGAGACCATTATGGCTTTGGCGCTGGCCGAAAACGACGGCGGGTTTGCCGATTCACTGAATAAAATACGCTACAGAAACGGCGTTATTTCCTATGTCACGCGCAATCATTTCACGTCAGCGGATTGGATACCGGCTAATATCGAAGCCGGTTTCATCAAAGATACCACGGCGCAGGTAGCCGCAAATGAGCTTCAACGAGTTGAAAAAACGATTTCCAAAAAAAATTGGTATGACGCAAAAAAACTTGACGATCTTTCTGGTTTCGACAACTTAAGCCTAGGGAAGAAGGAATCGTTGGTTAAAAAATGGCGCAAGCAAGGCCGCAGGATGAAAGATGAAAAAATCAGCGCTCCTTATGTTCCGACAGCCTTTTTAATAACAAACGCGGATAAAATACCAAGCGGTTCGATTTTTAACCTTATCCGGGAAGATCAGCCCGATAAGCCTGATCTGGTATCCCATCAAGGTTTTATCATCCAACGGCCCAAAGGAACCTATGTCCGCCATGCCGCTTGGGGCAAGGCCGTCGAAGACGTTCCGTTGGCGGAATACCTTAAAAAATATGAGACTTCGAGTTGGAAACTCTTGGGAATGAACCTTAATGCTGTAGTGGAAAGCGAAAGTAAATGAAGGCTCTCATTCAGCGCGTTTCCGAGGCATCCGTAACCTTCGGCGAACCGCCGGTGACGCGGCGCATCAGTCAAGGGTTTGTCGTTCTTTTAGGCATCGGAAAAAACGATGCCCCGGATGCCGCTAAATGGATGGCGGAAAAAACGGCAAATTTACGCATATTCTCCAACGAAGAGGGGAAGTTTGATAAATCTCTGCTTGACATCGGCGGTGAATGCCTGGTGGTCAGCCAATTTACCCTTTATGGCGACGCAAAAAAGGGCAGACGACCCGATTTCACTCTGGCCGCCGCGCCGCAGGATGCCCTGGCGATCTACAAACTTTTTATCGCCGAACTGAAAAAAACCGGCATCCGAAACGTCCAGGAAGGCGAATTCCAAGCCCACATGCGGGTCAGCCTTACCAACGACGGCCCAGTAACTATTATGATAGAAACATGACGCGGAAAATGACGAATGACGAATTACGAATGACGAATAAGCGAAAAAATCTTTTTTATTCGACATTCGGCATTCGACATTCGTAATTTATATATGTTGTTCTCTAAAACCGGCAAACCTATCACCGAAGAAGACTGGTTCAAGATCAGGCTTACGGCCATAAACACTCAGCTTGTGGACCGCGGCGTCAGAAATGCGGAAGTTTTGCAGGCCATGCGGGAAGTGCCCAGGCATAAATTTCTGCCGCTGACCATTGAGCCGGCCCTGGCTTACGCGGACCGGCCTCTGCCTATCGGCCACAATCAGACGATTTCCCAACCCTATATCAATGCTTATATCGCGGAGAAACTGGAGCTGACCGGCTGTGAAACAGTTCTGGAAATCGGCGCAGGTTCCGGGTATCAGGCGGCTGTTTTGGCCCGATTGGCCAAAGTGGTGGTGTCGCTCGAATTGGTCGCGGAACTGGCCCAATTCGCCAAAGAAAATTTCAGCCGCGAAGGCGTCAAAAACGTCGAGGTCCACCGGACCGACGGGTTTGACGGCTGGATGGAATCAGCGCCTTATGACCGCATTGTCATATCAGCCGGCGTAGACAAGATTCCCGAGGCTCTTTTTAAACAATTGAACTGCCCCGGCAAACTTATCGCGCCGGTCGGCTCAAAAATAAAACAAAAACTGGTGCTGTTTGAAAAACTGCCGGATCAGCCGGGCCTTCCAAAAATTCTCCGGCGCGAGTTGATCAGCGTAGCTTTCGTGCCCATGCGCGGCGAAATAGAAAAAATATGACAAGGGATAAGGGATCAAGGGATCAAGGGATTAAGGGATTAAAGGGGAAAAGAAATGTTTTCTGTTTCTTTATTCTCTCGTTCCCTTATTCCCTTACTCCCTTATTCCCTTCGCCTTTATGGGCTCAATACGATTTCCAAATGGGCCTTAGCCCGGGCGCAGGTGAATATTATGACTCGAAAAAATCGACTGTTCCGGCTCCGCCGCCCATTGATCCCTTCGCGAAAGTTTTGGCTGACGAACTTCTAAAAACCAAAACAAGCGACTATTGGACAAGCCTGGAAATATCCAGCGCCAATCCGGCCCAAGACCTTTCTCAGTACGTCTTTCGGGGATTCGGCCGGGCGGAATTGATCACTTTGCTTTTCATCGCGGAAGACGGCAAACAAAAATTAAAAGACGTC